>NZ_LGDO01000517.1:0-35173 GCF_001279805.1 Streptomyces sp. XY431 | reverse complement strand
TTCATCCAACTCGCTGGTGTCTTCTGCGGCTTGACGCCCCGTCCGACGTTTCAAACTCTAGCCGATCCCCGCTCCGAAAAGCGAATCCGGCCGCAATCCTTGAAAACAGGCACACCGAATAGACCCTGAGCCGGAACGTATCGAAAGAAATAACGACACGCCTCGGCCCGAAATGGGAAGAGGTGGTGTTCAGAGGATTGGCCGCCCCGGGACCGTCCGCGCCGATGCGTGTCCGGTGCTCCCTGCCGAGCGACCAGTGAACACTACGCCCGTCTGCCGGGCAATGCAAACGGCCCGTCGCCGCTACCGCCCTCCCCACCCTGCCGATCATCGTCGTCAGGGCCTGCTGTCGCCCACATTCTTGAGCAATCGCTCAAAACTCTGCCATCATGGCGGCCATCGGAAGTTGAGCACTCGCTCAAACTCTCGCTCAGGGGGACACCCATGCCTGCTACCAGGCGGTCGGCCGGGCGGCCGATCTACGTCGAGGCGCGGATCAGTGCGCCGATGGATCTGGTCTGGAACCTCACCCAGACACCGCACGAGCACCAACGCTGGGACGCGCGCTTCACCCGGATCCGGTACGCAGCTGCTGCGCCGGAGCACAGCACCGAGACGGGACCTCCTCCCGTGGTGCGGTTTCGCTACCTGCTCGGGTGGCCGGGCGGACCCGCGCTCAGGGGTACGGGGGTGACCACCGCCGAACGGCAGCGGTCCGACGGGTCGCGCACCAGCGCACTGCGGTTCCGCTCCGACAACGCGTTCTCACCGCTTCAGGAGGGCGCCGGCTACTGGCGCTACACGCCGGCCGATCCGCCGACGGGTGAGGGCGTCCTCTTCGTCACGGGCTACGACTACCGGAGCTGGCAGTGGCCCGGTGGTGCCCGGCTGGACCGCTGGTTCGTGCGGCCTTTCGTCGGATGGCTCACCGCCTGGTCGTTCGACCGGCTGCGGCTCTGGGCCGAACGCGGGATCACCCCGGAGCGCTCCCTCCTGCATGCCGCGGCCGAGAGCAGCGTGCGGCTCGGTGTTGTTCTGGCCGCCGCCTTCCTGGCGGCCGGTCGGACCGGGGTGGCCGCGGGGGTGCTCGTCGCCGGGGCAGCTCTCCTTCTCTGCGCGTCGGTCCCGCCCTCCTCCCTCACCCCGGCTGCCCGGCGCTGTGCCAGGCGGCCGAACACGAAGCGCCCCGGCAGGAACAACGCCAGCGAGAACAATCCCGCCGGAACCGCCCCGGGGCGCAGCGCGCGCCCGCCACGCCTGCTCACCACTCTGGAGAAGCCGTGACTCTCACCGAAGCACCCCGCACAGCCGCCCCCGTCCTCTCGGCAACAATCAGCCCCACCAACGGAGCGCCCCGCGCCGGACGGTCGATCTTCCGTGAGGCCCTGGGGACCGACTTCGACCGGCTGCACCCCGAGCTGCAACGGCGCTTCGGCTTCTCCTCCGAGGACGGCATCGCCTGCATCGGCACCGGCCGGATGGAGCGCGTCAGGCAGGGGGCCCGGTGGCTCACCCCGTTCCTCCGGCTCGGGAGCCGTCAGAACATCCTCTTTCCTGAGCAGGGCCACGATGTGCCGTTCACCATCGCCAACTACGCCTACCGGGACGGCTTCGGTCGGGAGACGGTCACCTTCGTCCGGACGTTCCAGTTCACCCGGCCCCGCCGCTTCGACGCGACGATGGTGGCCGCTCCGCAGCAGCCGGGGACGGTCGTCGACTTTCTGGGGACGCACCAGCACCTCGCCGTCGACCTCCACCTGCGGGTCACCCCGCGCGGCGGGCTGGTGATCTCCTCCGGCGAGCAGCGGGTCACCGGCTTCCCCGGATCGCCGCGCTGGCCGGGGGCGCTGACCGGCCGGGCGGATCTGCACGAGTGGTTCGACGAGGACGCCGGTCGGTGCCGCATCCAGGTCCGGGTGACCAATCCGCTGGTGGGTCTGGTCATGGGCTACCAGGGGTGGTTCACCACGGAATATCCGCAGGTCGGCCCGGAGGGGATTCCGAAGCACGTCCGCCCGTTGCGGGAATCCGTCCGCACGTGAGCGTTCGGAACCGCCGCCCGGGTGTCGGGGCCGGGCCGCTACGCTGCCACGCATGAGCGACACACGCGAGCGGCTGATGGAGGCTGCCATCAGCGCGCTCAAGCGGCAGGGGATCTCGGGGGTCTCGGCCCGCACCATCGCCGGGGAGATCGGTGCCAATCAGGCGCTGGTGTTCTACCACTTCAAGACGGTGGAGGGGCTGCTCGCCGCAGCCGTGCTCCGCGAGACCGGGCTACGGCTGGACCGGTACCGGCCGGCCCTCGATGCGGCGGACTCACTGCGCGAACTGCTGAGCCTGGGGCAACGCCTGCACCAGGAGGAACGGGCCGCGGGGAACGTCGCGCTGCTCGGGCAGTTCCTGGCCGGATCGACGGGCCAGCCCCGGCTCGCGGAGGCGACGGCCGCCGCGCTGCAGTTGTGGACGGACGAGCTCCAGCGGGTGCTGGAGCGGCTGTACACGGGGCACCCGCTCGGCGAGTTCCTCGATCTGCCGGGTCTGGCACGAGCGGTGGCCGCGGCCTTCGTCGGACTGGAGCTGTACGACGGGGTGGACCCGCAGGGTGCGGCCGGGGCGTTCGCGGCGCTGGACCGGCTGGGCGCTCTGGTCGAGGTGGTGGACGGGCTCGGCCCGGTGGTGTCGCGGGCGGTCCGGGCCAAGGTGCGCCGCGAGGTCGGCCGGGGCGGCGCGTCCGAGTAGCCAGCACGACAGCACGGACGCCGAACGGCCGGACCCCGGGGAGAGGGGTCCGGCCGTTCGGCGTTCCGATCCGTTCGACACTCCGGCCGTTCGGCGGTCCGCGCGGGGCGGTCAGCTGTTGGTCGGGAAGCCCAGGTTGATGCCGCCGTGCGAGGGGTCCAGCCAGCGCTGGGTGACCGCCTTGCCGCGGGTGAAGAACTGGACGCCGTCCTGGCCGTAGGCGTGGGCGTCGCCGAACAGCGAGGCCTTCCAGCCTCCGAAGGAGTAGTAGGCGACCGGAACCGGGATCGGCACGTTGATGCCGACCATGCCGACCTCGACCTCGTACTGGAAGCGCCGGGCCGCGCCGCCGTCGTTGGTGAAGATGGCGGTGCCGTTGCCGTACGGGTTCGCGTTGATGAGGGCCAGGCCCTCCTCGTAGGAGTCGACGCGCACGACCGACAGGACCGGGCCGAAGATCTCGTCGTTGTAGACGGACATGCCGGGCTTGACGTGGTCGAACAGGGTGGGGCCGAGCCAGAAGCCGTCCGCGGTAGGCGAGCCGTTGCGGTCCTCGGCGGTGATCTCGTGCTTGCGGCCGTCCACGGCCAGCTCGGCGCCGTCGGCGAGGCCGGACTCCACGTAGGAGGTGACCTTGTCCCGGTGCTGGCCGGTGACCAGCGGGCCCATCTCGGACTCGCCGTTGCAGCCGGGGCCGACGGTGAGGGTGGCGATCCGCTGCTTGATCTTCTCGACCAGCTCGTCGCCGATCGGGTCGACCGCGACCAGGACGGAGACCGCCATGCAGCGCTCGCCGGCCGCGCCGAAGCCGGCGTTGACGGCGGCGTCGGCGCTCAGGTCGAGGTCGGCGTCCGGCAGGACCAGCATGTGGTTCTTGGCGCCGCCGAGGGCCTGGACGCGCTTGCCGTAGCGGGTACCGGTCTCGTAGACGTAGCGGGCGATCGGGGTGGAGCCCACGAAGCTGACCGACTTGATGTCGGGGTGCTCCAGCAGCCGGTCCACCGCGACCTTGTCACCGTGCACGACGTTGAAGACGCCGTCCGGCAGACCGGCTTCCTTCCACAGCTCGGCCAGGAAGTTGGCGGCGGACGGGTCCTTCTCGGACGGCTTGAGCACCACGGTGTTGCCGGCCGCGACGGCGATCGGGAAGAACCACATCGGCACCATGGCCGGGAAGTTGAACGGCGAGATGATCGCGACCGGGCCGAGCGGCTGGCGGATCGAGTAGACATCGATGCCGGTGGAGGCCTGCTCGGTGAAGCCGCCCTTGAGCAGCTGCGGAATGCCACAGGCGTACTCGACGACCTCGAGGCCGCGGGCGATCTCGCCGAGCGCGTCCGAGTGCACCTTGCCGTGCTCGGCGACGATGATCGACGCCAGCTCGTCCTTGCGGGCGTTGAGCAGCTCGCGGAAGGCGAAGAGCACCGTGGTGCGCTTGGCGATCGAGGCGGTGCGCCACTCGGTGAAGGCCGAGGCGGCGGCGGCCACCGCCTGGTCGACGTCCGCGACGTCCGCGAAGTCGACGTGGCCCGTGACCTGGCCGGTGGCCGGGTCGAAGATGTCACCGCGACGGGGCGCGGCACCGGCGGTGGCGACCGGGCGGCCGCCGATCCAGTGGGTGATGTGCTTGCTCAAGGTCCGTCTGCCTCCGAAGTCCGGGCGGCCTTGCGCCACCGGTCCCTTGTGTGACGCCGCCCGCACGGGACGGGGGCGGCGAGGTCACGGGGCTACCGCGCTCACTCGTCCAGTCTGCTGGGGAGTCGTGGCGGCCTCAACGAACAGGCTGACGGGGATTGAGGATTCAGCCTTACAGGTCGTACTGCCGAGCCGCTCCGAGTGCCTCGTCCACCGTGTCCACCAGGTCCTCCCGGGCCTCCACGTCCTCCAGGTACGGGTCGTGCAGGCCGTCCGCGGCCTCCCGGGTCTCCAGCAGGTCCAGCCTGAGGTCCTGGGCCCAGGCCAGCGCCCACCGCTTCAGCGCGTCGACCTCCCTGCCGGGCAGGCCGCGGGCCCGGAACCGCCCGTCGGCGGCCTCGGCCAGGGTCTCCAGCCGGTCGGCGAGCGCGGTGGGCTGGAACTCGGCGTCCAGCCCGGTGGCCAGCGCGAGCAGTTCGCCCTCCCGGTAGCAGGCGGTGAGCGCGTGGACGTCGATCAGGTCCCGGGGCAGGGCCCGGTCGACGAGCAGCGCGGTGGTGAGGGCGGCGGCGTCCTCCAGCGCGACCGTGCCCACCACGAGCGGGGTACCGGGCGCGCCGTCGGGGTCGGGGCCGCCGAGGCCGAGGAGGACCGGACGGTGGCCCAGCGGTTCTTTGCGCAGTTCGACGGTGTGCGCCCGCCCGCCCAGGGTGAGCCGGACCGAGAGCTGTTCCAGCCGGGGCGTGCCGGGACGCTCCGCGACCACGCCGCCCACCGTCCGGTAGGCCTGCGCCAGCTCCGCGGCGACCCGGGGCAGGTCGGCGGCCCCGGTGGCCACCAGGGTGATCCCGTCCTGGTCGCAGGCCGGGACGCCGTGCGCGCGCAGGGCGTGCCCACCCGCGAGGGCGAGGCCGTACCGCTCGCGCACGGGCCGGGCCAGGTCGAGGAGGCGCAGCTGGGCCGGGCCCGGGTGGAGGGCGGGGTCGACGGCGTCCGGGGCTGTGGTCACCCCTCCAGTCTGGCGCGCCGCCCCCTCCGGCGCGCCCGGCCGGGAGGAGAGCGGGCCGGCCGGGAGGACGGCAGGGCGGCCGGGCCGCTCCGGTCACCAGTCGCCGAGCCCGGCCGCCGCCTCGTGCAGGGCGAGTTCCAGGAGCACGGGGTCGTTGAGCCGTCCGGACCCGTCGGGTGGGACGAGCCAGCGCACGCCCCGGCCCCGCCGCTCGGGGTGGGGGACGACGATCCAGGTGCCCTCCCCGGCGCAGCGCACACCGGTGCCGATCCAGCGGGCGGCGGTGCCGACGGGCACCAGGAAGCCGATGTGCTCCTCGCCGAAGTCGGCCAGGACCGGTCCGCAGGAGCCGGTGCCGAGGAGTTCGACGACCGGGCGGCCGAGCCGGCCGGGCACCGAGAGGACGTCCCAGTGCCGACCGGCCGGGAGCAGGACCAGGCCGAGGCCGGAGCGTTCCCACTGGGCCCGGAAGGCCTGCGGGTCCGGTGCGGCCTGGGCCAGCCAGTCGAGTGCCGTGGTCTCCATGTGCTGTCCCCGCTCTGCGCGTCGGTGTGTGCGATGGCGCGGCGGGGCATGCGGAGACCCGCCGTCACCATCGAGAGGCGAACGGCGGGTCTCTCTTACACGGGTCCGGTACTCGGGTCCGGTTCACGAGACCAGTGCACAAGTCCGGTACTCGGGTCCGGCCCGGATCCGCCCGGATCCGCCCGGGTCCTTCCCACGCCTCGGTCAGCTGTCGAAGCCGAGCCCCAGCTTGTCGAGGGTGCGCAGCCACAGGTTGCGCTCCCCGCCGGTGCGGTCGGCGCGCTCCAGCGAGCGGGTGGTGATCCCGATGCCGGCCCAGCGGACGGGCTCGGGCGGGAAGGGCAGCGGCTTGCGCCGGACCATCTCCAGTTCGGTGCGCTCGGTGCGCTCGCCCGAGAGCAGGTCGAGCATGACCTCGGCGCCGAACCGGGTGGCGCCGACGCCGAGGCCGGTGTAGCCGGCGGCGTAGGCGACCCGGCCCCGGTAGGCGGTGTCGAAGAACGCGGAGAACCTGCTGCAGGTGTCGATCGCCCCGCCCCACGCGTTGGTGAAGCGGACGCCCTCCAGCTGCGGGAAACAGGTGAAGAAGTTCCGGGCCAGGGTGCGGAAGGTCTCCGGCCGCTGGTCGTACTCGTGCCGGACGTGCCCGCCGAAGTGGTAGACGGCGTCGTACCCGCCCCAGAGGATCCGGTTGTCCGCGGAGAGCCGGAAGTAGTGGAACTTGTTGGCGCTGTCGCTGAGGCCCTGGCGGCCCTTCCAGCCGATCGCGGCCAGCTGCTCGTCGCTGAGCGGCTCGGTCATCAGCGCGTAGTCGTACACCGGGACGATGAACGGACGGACGCGCTTGACCAGGGAGGGGAAGGCATTGGTGCCGAGCGCGACCTTGCCGGCGAAGATCCGGCCGTAGGGGGTGCGGACGGCCATGCCGGCGCCGTGCTCGCGCAGGGCTTCGGCCGGGGTGTGCTCGAAGATCCGCACGCCCAGGCCGAGGCAGGCCTGCTTGAGGCCCCAGGCCAGCTTGGCGGGGTGGACCATGGCCACGCCCTCCTTGTCCCAGATCCCGCCGAGGAAGGTCGGCGAGTCGACCTGGGCGCGCAGCTCGTCACGGTCGAGCACGGTGACGTCGAGGCCGTACTGGGCGACGGCCTCGGCGACCTCGTGGAGTTCGTCGAGCTGGTGCGGCTGGGTGGCGATGTCGATCTCGCCGGTGCGCTCCCACTCGGCGTCGATGCCGTAGCGGGTGAGGGTGGCCTCGATGCCGTCGAGGTTGTCGGCGCCGAGGCGCTCCAGCCGGCCGAGCTCGGCGGGCCAGCGCTGCAGGCCGTTGCCGAAGCCGTGGGTCAGGCTGGCCGCGCAGAATCCGCCGTTGCGCCCGGACGCGGCCCAGCCCACTTCCTGGCCCTCGACCAGGACGACGTCCAGGGAGGGGTCGCGCTCCTTGGCGACGAGGGCGGTCCAGAGGCCGGAGTAGCCGCCGCCGACGACCAGGAGGTCGCAGTGGGCGTCGCCGACCAGAGCGGGCTGCGCCGTCGGCCGACCCGGGTCCTCGAGCCAGAAGGGGGTGGGCCTGGCGTCACTGAGCGCGCGGGCGGAGTCCATGCATTATCAGCCACTTTCTGCACATTGATGGTGATGATCGGCCGCCTTCCCGACGGTACGCCGGGAAGGCGGCCGGGGCGGTCAGGCGGTGGCCTTCCGGCGGTTCCCGAGCCACTGTCCACCCACGGTGAGCCCGACGGCGGCGATGAACATCGCGGTGCCGATGACGTTCACCTGGACCGGGATGCCGCGCTGCGAGGCGCCCCAGACGAACATCGGGAAGGTGACCGTGGTCGGGCCCGAGTTGAACTGGGTGATGATGAAGTCGTCGAAGGAGAGCGCGAAGCTGAGCAGCGCGCCGGCCGCGATGCCGGGGGCGGCGAGGGGCAGGGTGACCCGCAGGAAGGTCTGGACCGGGGTGGCGTAGAGGTCCTGGGCGGCCTGTTCGAGCCTCGGGTCCATGCTCATCACGCGCGCCTTGACCGCCGTCACCACGAAGCTCAGGCAGAACATGATGTGCGCGATGAGGATGGTGGTGAAGCCGAACGGGATGCGCATGTTGAGGAAGAGCGTGCCGAGCGAGGCGGCCATGACCACCTCGGGCATGGCCATCGGCAGGAAGATCATCGCGGTGGTGGCGGAGCGGCCGCGGAAGCGGTAGCGGGCCAGCGCGAAGGCGACCATGGTGCCCAGGACGGTGGCGCCGACGGTGGCGAGCACCGCGACCTGGAGGCTCAGCGAGAGCGACTGGCACATGTCGGCGACGCCGCAGGGGTCGGTCCAGGCGTCGGTGGAGAACTCGTTCCACTCGTAGTTGAACTTGCCGACCGGCTTGTTGAACGAGAAGGCGAGGACCACCAGGTTGGGCAGCACCAGGTAGGCGAGGGCCAGCAGGCCCGCCAGCACCACCAGGTGTGCGCGGATCCATCCGAAGAATCGGGACATCAGACCAGTTCCTCCGTCCCGGCCTTGCGCATGTAGACCGTCACCATGCCCAGGATCAGGGCCATCAGGATGAAGCTGAGCGCGGCGGCCGTGGGGTAGTCGAGCACGTTCAGGAACTGCTTCTGGATGCCGTTGCCGACCATCTGCTCGCTCGGCGAACCCAGCAGCTGGGCGTTGATGTAGTCGCCGGAGGCCGGGATGAAGGTGAGCAGGGTGCCCGCGACCACACCGGGGAGCGAGATCGGGAAAGTGACCTTGCGGAAGGTGGTGAACGGGCGGGCGTAGAGGTCCCCGGCGGCCTCGTGCAGGCGCGGGTCGATCCGTTCCAGCGAGGTGTACAGCGGCAGGATCATGAACGGCAGGAAGTTGTAGGTGAGGCCGCAGACCACGGCGAGCGGGGTGGCCAGCACGCGGTCGCCGGAGGTGAGGCCGATCGCGCTGGTGACGTCCAGGACATGCAGGGTGTTGAGCACGCCGACCACCGGGCCGCCGTCCGAGAGGATGGTCTTCCAGGCCAGCGTGCGGATCAGGAAGCTGGTGAAGAACGGCGCGATGACCAGGATCAGCAGCACGCTGCGCCAGCGCTTGCTCGCCTTGAAGGCGATCGTGTAGGCGAGCGGGTAGCCGATGGCGAGGCAGAGCAGGGTGGCGGTGGCGGCGTAGCCGAACGAGCGGACGAAGTGCCACTTGTACTCGACCAGGGCATCCCAGTACGTGGCGAGGTGCCAGGTGACGCGGAAGCCGTCCTCCAGCGAGCCGGTCTGCAGCGAGGTGGAGCCCTGGTAGAGCATCGGCACCGCGAAGAAGACGACCAGCCAGGCGACGCCGGGCAGCAGCAGCCAGTACGGGGTGAGCCGGCGCTTCGCCTTCGGGGCCGGCGCCGGGGCGCCGCCGTCGGGGGGTACGGCCTGCGGCGGCGCCGCCGGGGTGAGGGTGGTCATGCCGCCGCCTCCCCGGTGCCCGCGTCGATCGCCTGCGCGGCGTCGAGGGCGAAGGAGTGCGCCGGGTTCCAGTGCAGGACGACCGGGGCGCCGGGGACGACCCGGGCGTCGCGCTCCATGTTCTGCTCGAAGACGGTGACCTCCTGGCCGCCGTCGGTGCGCACCAGGTACTGGGTGGAGACGCCGATGAAGCTGGAGTCGACGACGGTGCCGGCCAGCCGGTTGCGGCCCTCGGCGACCTCGGCGGAGCCGTGCTCGATGGTGATCTTCTCCGGGCGGACGCCGAGGTGGACCCGCTTGGCCTCGGTGGCGCAGCGGGCCCGGGGCACGGTGAGCCGGGCGCCGGCGGCGGTGAGCAGCAGGTCCTCGCCGGCGCCGCCGGTGACATCGGCGGGCAGCAGGTTGGACTGGCCGAGGAAGTTGGCCACGAAGGTGGTGGCGGGGTTCTCGTAGAGCTCGGCGGGCGCGCCGAGCTGCTCGACCCGGCCGCCGTTCATCACCGCGATGGTGTCGGCCATGGTCATGGCCTCCTCCTGGTCGTGGGTGACGTGCACGAAGGTGATGCCGACCTCGGTCTGGATCCGCTTGAGCTCCAGCTGCATCTGGCGGCGGAGCTTGAGGTCGAGGGCGCCGAGCGGCTCGTCGAGGAGCAGCACCTGCGGGTGGTTGATCAGCGCGCGGGCGACGGCGACGCGCTGCTGCTGGCCGCCGGAGAGCTGGTGCGGCTTGCGCCGGGCGTACTGGCCGAGCTCGACGAGTTCGAGCATGTCCTCGACCTGCTTCTTGACGTCCTTGCGGCCGCGCCGGCGCAGGCCGAAGGCGACGTTCTCGAATATGTCGAGGTGCGGGAAGAGCGCGTAGCTCTGGAAGACGGTGTTCACCGGCCGCTTGTAGGGGGGCAGGCGGGTGACGTCCTGGCCGCCGATCAGGACGGTGCCGCTGGTGGGCTCCTCCAGGCCGGCGATCATCCGCAGGGTGGTGGTCTTGCCGCAGCCGGAGGCGCCGAGCAGGGCGAAGAAGGAGCCCTGGGGGACGGTCAGGTCCAGCGGGTGGACGGCGGTGAAGGAGCCGTAGGTCTTGCCGATGCCGGTGAGCCGGACGTCGCCGCCGACGGCCGCGGGGCTCTGCTGCTCTGTCATGGATGGTGTCTCTCTGGGTTCGCTGCCGTCAGTGGGGGTCAGGCGCCGATGAGCTTGGAGAACTTCTCCTCGAAGTCGCTCTCCTCGGTCTCGGTGAGGGTCCGGAAGACGTGCGCCTTGGCCGCCATCTCGGGGGTGGGGACGACCAGCGGGTTGGCCGCGCTCTCCGGGGCGATGGCGGCCAGTTCCTCCTTCACCCCGGTGACGGCGGAGACGAAGCCGATGCCTGCGGTCAGCTGCGCCGCGATCTTCGGCTGATAGTAGAAGTCGATCAACTTCTCGGCGTTCGTCTTGTGCTGGGCCCTGGCCGGGACCAGCAGGTTGTCGGTGCTGGTCACGAAGCCCTTCTCGGGGATGACGAACTCGATGTCCGGGTTGTCCGCCTGCAGCTGGATCAGGTCGCCGCCCCAGGCGACGCAGGCGGCGATGTCCCCGGAGGACAGCTCCTGGCCGTAGTCGTTGCCGGTGAAGCGGCGGATCTGCTTGTTGTCGACCGCCTTCTGCAGCCGGGCGACCGCGGCGGCGTAGTCGTCGGCGGTGAACTTCGCCGGGTCCTTGCCCATGTCCAGCAGGGTGATGCCGATGCTGTCGCGCATCTCGGAGAGGAAGGTCACCCGGCCCTTGAGGTCGGGGTCCTCCAGCAGCTGGGCGATACTGGTGACCTCCTTCCCCTTGGTGGCCCTGCGGTTGTAGGCGATGACCACCTGGATGCCGGCCCACGGGTAGCTGTACAGCCGGCCCGGGTCCCAGTCGGGGGCCCGGAAGCGGGACTCGACGGTGGTGATGGCGGTGGTGACGTTGGCCGGGTTGAGCTTCTGCGCCCAGCCGAGGCGGATCAGCCGGGCGGCCATCCAGTCGGTGAGCACCATCAGGTCGCGGCCGGTGTCCTGGCCGGCGGCGAGCTGCGGCTTGACCTTGCCGAAGAACTCGACGTTGTCGTTGACGTCCTCGGTGTACTTGACCTTGATGCCGGTGGCGGCGGTGAAGGCCTCCAGGGTGCCGTGCTTCTCCTTGTCGTTCTCGTCGGCGTCGACGTAGAGCGGCCAGTTGGAGAAGTTCACCTCCTTCTCGCTGTCCGAGAGGTCCTTGGCGGCGTTCGCGGTGGAGTCTCCCGTCCCGCCGGTGTTCCCGGCGGGCGGGATACCGCAGGCGGCGAGGCCGGCCGCGCCGGCGGTGAGGGCGGCGGCGCGCAGCACGGCGCGCCGGCCGAGAGCGGCCCGGCCACTGGTCAGACTGCGTTCCCAGGCCTTGCGGACCGGTTCCGACAGTCCTTCGGTGAGCTCGTTGAACGCCATGG
Source organism: Streptomyces sp. XY431 (assembly GCF_001279805.1). Classification (NCBI taxonomy): domain Bacteria; kingdom Bacillati; phylum Actinomycetota; class Actinomycetes; order Kitasatosporales; family Streptomycetaceae; genus Streptomyces; species Streptomyces sp. XY431. The sequence goes on along the minus strand of NZ_LGDO01000517.1, from coordinate 23,404 downwards.
GACGGGCCTCCTGGGGGGCGAAGGGGGGTGTGGGGGGCACCCCGGTCCGGGTTATCTGTCTCCGAAGACGGTGCGGTGCCAGTCCTTGCGGGCGACCGCGGTGGTGTCGAACATGACGTGCTTGACCTGGGTGTACTCGTCCAGCGAGTACTGCGACATGTCCTTGCCGTAGCCGGAGGACTTGTAGCCGCCGTGCGGCATCTCGCTGATGATCGGGATGTGGTCGTTGACCCAGACGCAGCCGGCCGCCAGCTCGCGGGTGGCCCGCAGCGAGCGGTGGACGTTGCCGGTCCAGGCGGAGGCGGCCAGGCCGTAGGGGGTGTCGTTGGCCAGCCGCAGGCCCTCGTCGTCGCTGTCGAAGGGCAGGACCACCAGCACCGGACCGAAGATCTCGCCCTGGACGACCTCGCTGTCCTGGGCGGCGCCGGTGATCAGGGTGGGGCGGTAGTAGGCGCCGCGGGTGAGGTCGGTGCCGTCGTGGCCCTTCGCGGGGGCGGCGCCGCCGGTGACCACGGTCGCGTAGCCGCGGGCGCGGTCGACGAAGCCGGCCACCCGGTCGCGGTGGGTGAAGGAGACCAGCGGGCCGAGGTCGGTGCGCGGGTCCAGCGGGTCGCCCAGCCGGATCCCCTCGTACAGCTCGGCCACCCCGGCCACGAAGGCGTCGTAGAGCGGGCGCTGGACGTAGGCGCGGGTGGCGGCCGTGCAGTCCTGGCCGCTGTTGATCAGGGAGGCGGCGACGGCGCCGTGCACCGCGGCGCCGAGGTCGGCGTCGTCGAAGACCACGAACGGGGCCTTGCCGCCGAGCTCCAGGTGGGTGCGCTTGACGGTCGCGGTGGCGAGTTCGGCGACCCGCTTGCCGACCGGGGTGGAGCCGGTGAAGGAGACCATCGCGACGTCCGGGTGCGACACCAGGTGCTCGCCCGCGACCCGGCCCGCGCCGGTGACGACGTTGACCACACCGTCCGGGATGCCGGCCAGGGTGCAGGCCCGGGCGAACATCAGCGAGGTCAGCGGGGTCAGCTCGGCCGGCTTGAGGACGATGGTGTTGCCGGCCGCGATCGCCGGGAGGACCTTCCAGGCGGCCATCTGGAGCGGGTAGTTCCAGGGCGAGATCGAACCGACCACGCCGATCGCCTCGCGCCGCACGTACGAGGTGTGGTCGCCGGAGTACTCGCCGGCCGCCTTGCCCTCCAGGTTGCGGGCGGCCCCGGCGAAGAAGGACGTGTTGTCGATGGTGCCGGGGACGTCGAACTCGGTGGAGAGCTTGATCGGCTTGCCGGTCTGCGCGGTCTCCACCCGGGCGAGGTCGGCGGCCGCGTCGGTGAGGACGGCGGCGAGCCGGGTGAGCGCCTCGGAGCGGGCACCGGGGGTGGCACCGGCCCACTCCGGCAGCGCGGCCCGGGCGGCGGCCACGGCCTCGTCGACCTGTCCGGTGGAGGCCAGGGAGAACTCCTCGACGACGCTGCCGTCGGCCGGGTTGACGACCTGGAAGGCGTCACCGCTCCCCCGGCTCTGCCGGCCCGCGATGTACTGCGCGCCCGCGCCGAAGTCGGTCAGGTCCATCTGGTTCCTCCAGGTTCCGGTGGTGCGACCGTCCGGACGACGGTCCCCGGCCGTCCCGCCGGCGCCGCCGTGGGGGGCGGGCGAGGGGGCGGACAGGGCGTGGCCGGCAGGCCGGTCGTCGCGCTCGTGGCGCCGGGTTCCGGCCACAGGGCCGGATCCGTCACGGTCGACCCGCTGACCATGCCTGCTGGCGCCGGGGCGTGACAAGGACCACTGCGACAACCTCGACGGAAAGCGCCTTACAAGGTGCAAGGCTTCGGGCAGGGCAACAGGTCGTCGCCGCGATGGATGATTTCCCTGACACTCTGAACCCTGGAGGCCCCCGCGATGCTCCCCACCGTCGCCCGTGTGCTCGACCTGGAGGTGATGCGCCGCGGCCTCCCGCAGGTGGTGGCCGGAGCCGACCACCTGGAACGCCCGGTCCGCTGGGTCCACGTCAGCGAGCTGCCCGACGTCGCCGGCATGCTGCAGGGCGGCGAGCTGGTGCTGAGCACCGGCATCGCCCTGCCCGAGGACCGCGAGGGCCTGGCGAGGTACGTGCGCGAGCTCGCCGACATCGGCGTGGCCGGACTGGTCATCGAGTACGGCCGGCGCTACTTCGACAGCCTGCCGCGCGCCCTGGTGCACGCCGCCGAGCAGCGCGGACTGCCGCTGATCGCGCTCCGCCGCGAACTGCGCTTCGTCTCCGTCACCGAAGCCGTGCACGCCCTGGTGGTCAACGCCCAGCTGGAGCAGCTGCGCACCTCCGAGGCGATCCACCAGGTGTTCAACGAGCTGGTCGTGGAGGGCGCCGAACCGGCCGAGGTGGTCCGCCAGGTGTCCCGGATAGCGGGAGCCCCGGTCGTCCTGGAGAACCTCGCCCACCAGGTGCTCACCCACGAGTCCGCCGGCCGGCCCGAGGCCGAGCTGCTGGAGGACTGGGAGCGCCGCTCGCGCGGGGTCCGCCCGCCCGGGCGCACCGGGTACGACCCGCGCAGCGGCTGGCTGGTCACCGCGGTGGGCGCCCGCGGCCAGGACTGGGGGCGGCTGGTGCTGATGCAGGAGCCCGGTCCGCAGCCGGAGGGCGGCCCGCACCCGTTCACCATGCTGCTGGAGCGCGGCGCCTCCGCCCTGGCCCTCAACCGGCTGGTGGTCCGCGACCGGGAGAGCCTGGAGCGGCAGACCCACCGCACGCTGCTCTCCGGGATCCTCACCCATGCGCTGACCGTCTCCGAGGTGGCCCTGCGCGCCCAGGCGCTCGGTGTCCCGCTGGAGGGCCGGCGGCTGGTCGGCGCGGTGCTGCGGCAGCGGCGCGGCCCGATCCCGGCCGCGCTGGAGGCGCAGGCCCGGCTGCGCGACTTCACCGAACTCGCGGCCAGCGCCGTCCGCGCCTGCCGGCTGTCCGCCCTGGTCGGAGCCCTGGACGACGAGGGCGTCGGCGTGCTGATCACGCTCGGCCCGCAGCAGGACGAGCACGCCGCGCTGGACGCCTTCGCCGCGGCGCTGCGCCGGCTGGCCGCCGAGGCGGCCCGGGACGCCGCCGCGCCGGAACCGGTGGTCGCGGTCGGCTCCTCGGTCGGCTCGGTCCGCGACGCCCGGCGCACCCTGCTGGAGGCCACCCAGGTCGCCGACGCGGCGCTGCACGACGCGCCCGGCGGCCGGGCCGCGTCCTACTACCGGCTGCCCGACGTGCGGCTTCGCGGACTGCTGCACCTGCTGCGGGACGACGCCCGGCTGCAGACCTACGTGGAACGGGAGCTGGGGCCGCTGCTCGCCTTCGACGCCGAGCACAACGGCCAGCTGGTGCAGATGCTGCGGATCTACCTGGAACAGGGGCGGAACAAGTCCGCGGCGGCGGACGCCGCGCACCTGTCCCGGCCGTCCTTCTACGACCGGCTGCACAAGGTCGAGCGGATCCTCGGGGTCGACCTCGACCAGGTCGAGTCCTGCCTCTCGCTGCACGTCGCCCTGCTCGCGCTGGACGCCGTCCGCCGCTGACCCCGGCCTCCGCCCCGACGCCCCGACGCCCCGACGCGGGGGCGGGGGCGGAGACCCCGGGGGGAGAGCCCTAGACGCCGGTGATCCGGGTCCAGACCTTGTGCAGCCCGGGCCGCTCGGCGGAGCCGACGTCGCGCATGGTGTGCAGCCGGGCCCGCATCTCCTCGGTCGGGAAGAGCAGCGGGTGCTCCGCCAGCTCCGCCTTCTCCCGGTCCCCGCTGGCCGCCAGCACCTCGCGGGCGGCCGGAACGGGGCAGATGTACTGCACCGCAGCCGCCAGCTCGGCGGCCACCTCGGGCTGGTAGTAGTGGTCGATCAGCAGCTCGGCGTTGCGCTTGTGCCCGGCCCGGTTGGGGATCAGCAGGCTCTCCGCCCACAGCTCGCCGCCCTCCTCGGGCACCACGAACGCGATGTCCGGGTTCTCGGCGGTGAGCTGCACGGCGTCGCCGGAGTACGCCTGGCAGGCCAGCGCCGCGCCGGAGGCCAGGTCGCTGGTGTAGTCGTTGCCGGTGAACCGGCGCACGTGCCGACTGTCGACCATCCGCTGCACCAGGTCCATCGCCTGCCGGGCCTGGTCCTCGGTGAAGGCCGAGATGTCGGCGCCCTGGGCGAGCATCAGCAGACCGAGCGCCTCGTCCAGCCCGGCGAACAGGGTGACCCGGCCCTTCAGGTCGGGCGCCCAGAGGTCGGCGACGGACTTGATCTCCCGGCCGAGCTCCTTGCGGTTGTACGCGATGCCGGTGATTCCGGACTGCCAGGGCACGCTGCGCCGGCGCCCGGGGTCGAAGGCCGGGTCGGCGAGCTGCGGGTCCAGCTGCGCCGTGACATTGGGCAGGTTGGCCCGGTCCATGGCCTGCACCCAGCCGAGCGAGACGTACCGGCCGGCCATCCAGTCGCTGACCACCATCAGGTCGCGGCCCGGGTCGGTGCCCTGGGTGAGCACCGGGCCCATCTTGCCGAAGAACTCGTCGTTGTCGTTGATGTCCTCGGTGTAGGTGACCTTGATGCCGGTCCGCTCGGTGAAGGCGTCCAGGGTCGGGCGCCCGCCGTCGTCGTCGACGTCGATGTACTGGGTCCAGTTGGAGAAGCCCAGCCGCTGCTCGCTCTCCGAGCGGTCGGGGGCGGAGCGGCGGTCCTCGTCCACGTAGGCGGACGGGATGCCGCAGCCGGTCAGGGCGGCGGCCCCGAACAGTCCGGCACCGGCGCCGAGCACCCGGCGGCGGCTCGGACGGCGACGGGTCGGACTGTGGAGGCCGGTCGGGCGGCGGGCCGGGGTGGTGCTGGGCATGGTGGAGCCTCCGGAGCGGGAGACGGCCCCGGACGCGCGGGCGCCCGGGGCCGTCCTGTCGGTGAGAGTCAGACGGTGTGCGCGTCGGCCAGCGACAGCACCTCGTCGAGGACGGCGAGACCGGCCTTCGCCTCCTCCTCCGTCACCGTGCACGGCGGAACGACGTGGAAGCGGTTCATGTTGACGAACGGCCAGAGCCCGCGCTGCTTGCACGCGGCGGCCAGCTCGGCGATCGGCGCGTTGGCGGCGCCGGCCGCGTTGTACGGCACCAGCGGCTCGCGGGTGGCGCGGTCCTTCACCAGGTCGAGCGCCCAGAAGACGCCGAGCCCGCGCACCTCGCCGATGGACGGGTGGCGCTCCGCCAGCTCGCGCAGGCCGGGGCCGAGCACGGTCTCGCCGATGTGCTTGGCGTTCTCGACGATGCCCTCCTCCGCCATGGTGTTGATGGTGGCGACGGCCGAGGCGCAGGCCAGCGGGTGGCCGGAGTAGGTGAGCCCGCCGGGGAACGGCCGCTCCGCGAAGGTGGCGGCGATCTCCGCACTGATCGCCACGCCGCCGAGCGGGACGTAGCCCGAGTTGACGCCCTTGGCGAAGGTCAGCAGGTCCGGGGTGACGCCCCAGTGGTCGGCGGCGAACCACTCGCCGGTGCGGCCGAAGCCGGCCATCACCTCGTCGAGGATGAAGACGATGCCGTAGCGGTCGCAGATCTCCCGGACGCCGGCCAGGTAGCCGGGCGGCGGGATCAGGATGCCGGCGGTGCCGACCACGGTCTCCAGGATGACGGCCGCGACGGTGCCGGGACCCTCGAAGGCGATGACCTGCTCCAGGTGGGCCAGCGCGCGCTCGCACTCCTGCGCCTCGTTCTCGGCGTGGAAGTTGGTGCGGTAGGCGTACGGGCCCCAGAAGTGCACGATGCCGGAGACACCGGTCTCGCTGGCCCAGCGACGCGGGTCGCCGGTGAGGGCGATCGCGTTGGCGGTGGCGCCGTGGTACGAGCGGTAGGTGGAGAGCACCTTCTGCCGGCCGGTGTGCAGCCGGGCCATCCGGATGGCGTTCTCGTTGGCCTCGGCGCCGCCGTTGGTGAAGAAGATCTTGTCCAGGTCGCCGGGGGTGCGCTCGGCGATCAGCCGGGCGGCCTCGCTGCGCGCCTCCACCGCGAAGCCGGGGGCGATGGTGCAGAGCTTCGCCGCCTGCTCCTGGATGGCCGCGACCACCTTCGGGTGCTGGTGCCCGATGTTGGTGTTGACCAGCTGGGAGGAGAAGTCCAGGTAGCGGTTGCCGTCGTAGTCCCAGAAGTACGAGCCCTCGGCGCCGGCCACCGCGAGGGGGTCGATCAGCGCCTGGGCGGACCACGAGTGGAAGACGTGCGCGCGGTCGGCGGTCTTGACGGCCTGGCCGGCGGCCGAGTCGGCGGTGGGGATGCTCATGCGGCAAGGCTAGGGACTCGCCGTACCGAAGTGGAGAGCCATCCTGTCAGCCGGTCGCCGCAACGGCCGACAGGGTGCAAAGGCACAGGGCCCGGGTCGCGGGGACCCGGGCCCATGGTCGGATCACACGATCGTCGTCCGGTCGGACCGTGTTCCGGTGGCGGTGCTCGCTCAGATGGCGGTCATCACGTGCTTGACGCGGGTGTAGTCCTCGAAGCCGTAGGAGGAGAGGTCCTTGCCGTAGCCGGACTTCTTGAAGCCACCGTGCGGCATCTCGGCGACCAGCGGGATGTGGGTGTTGATCCAGACGCAGCCGAAGTCCAGGCGGCGGGACATCCGCATGGCGCGGGCGTGGTCCTTGGTCCACACCGAGGAGGCCAGCGCGAACTCGACGCCGTTGGCGTAGTCGACGGCCTGCTCCTCGTCGGAGAACCTCTGCACGGTGATGACCGGGCCGAAGACCTCGTTCTGGATGATCTCGTCGTCCTGCTTCAGGCCGGAGACGACGGTCGGGGCGTAGAAGTAGCCCTTGTCGCCGACCCGGTGGCCGCCAGCCTCGACCTTGGCGTGCGCCGGCAGGCGCTCGATGAAGCCGGAGACCTGCTTCAGCTGGTTGGCGTTGTTCAGCGGGCCGTAGAGCACGTCCTCGTCGTCCACGCCGCCGGTCTTGGTCTCGGCCGCGGCCTTGGCCAGCGCCTCGACGAAGGCGTCGTGGATCGACTCGTGCACCAGCACGCGGGTGGCGGCGGTACAGTCCTGGCCGGCGTTGAAGAATCCCGCCACCGAGATGCCCTCGACGGCCTCGGCGATGTCGGCGTCCTCGAAGACCACGACCGGGGCCTTGCCGCCCAGCTCCAGGTGGACGCGCTTGACGTCCTTGGAGGCCGACTCGGCGACCTGGATGCCGGCGCGCACCGAGCCGGTGATGGAGGCCATCGCCGGGGTCCGGTGCTCGACCATCAGACGGCCGGTCTCACGGTCGCCGCAGATCACGTTGAAGACGCCGGCCGGGAGCTCCAGGTCCTTGAGGATGCCGCCGATGATCTCGGCCAGCAGCACGGTGGAGGCCGGGGTGGTGTCGGAGGGCTTCAGCACCACGGTGTTGCCGGCGGCGATGGCCGGGGCGAACTTCCAGACGGCCATCATCATCGGGTAGTTCCACGGCGCCACCTGGGCGCAGACGCCGACCGGCTCGCGGCGGACGATCGAGGTCATGCCGTCCATGTACTCACCGGCGGACTTGCCCTCCAGCAGGCGGGCGGCGCCGGCGAAGAAGCGGATCTGGTCCACCATCGGACCGATCTCCTCGGAGAGGGTCAGCCCGCGCGGCTTGCCGGTGTTGCGGACCTCGGCGTCGACGATCTCGTCGGCACGGGCCTCGACCGCGTCCGCGATCTTCAGCAGCAGCTTCTGCCGGGTGCTCGGGGTCGAGTCCCGCCAGGCCGGGAACGCGGCCGCCGCGGCGTCCATGGCGGCGTCGACGTCGGAGGCACCGGACAGCGGGGACGTCGCGTAGGCCTCGCCGGTCGTGGGGTCGACGATGTCGAGCGTGCGGCCGTCGGCCGCATCGACGAACTCACCGTTGATGTAGTTGCGCAGCGTGCGAAGGTCGCTCACGGATGTCTCCTCGGTCTCGGCCTGCGGCATTGCAGAATCCGGCGCCATGGTACGTCGGCCGCCGGGGCCGGCGGGGGGCGCCGAGTGGCCGCGCCGGTCGCGCCGCGGTCCACTGGTTGGCGGAATGCGCGCGGCACAGCGGAGCCGCGCGCGTACCGTAGCCAGGGTAGCCGCACGACTGCCGTTATCGACAGGCCGACCGCGCATCAACGATGAAATCCGTATGCGTTTTCCAAGATCTCGACGAAATCAGCAGCTGCCGCGCTTGCGAACACGAGGCCGATCGGGCACAGTGGCGGCGTGGCCAACCGCGACCGGAACGCCAGCGTTCCCCTCGACGCCGCCTCCAAGGCGATCATCGAGCAGCTCCAGGAGGACGGGCGCCGCCCGTACGCCGCCATCGGCAAGGCCGTCGGCCTGTCCGAGGCGGCTGTGCGACAGCGCGTCCAGAAGCTGCTCGACCAGGGCGTGATGCAGATCGTCGCCGTCACGGACCCGCTCACCGTCGGCTTCACCCGCCAGGCGATGGTCGGAATCCGGGTCGAAGGAGACATCGATCCCGTCGCCGACGCGCTGGCCGCCCTCGACGAGGTCGACTACGTCGTCTGCACCGCCGGCTCGTTCGACCTCCTGGCCGAACTGGTCTGCGAGGACGACGAGCACCTGCTCGAAATGATCAACAAGCGCATCCGCGCGCTTCCCGGCGTGCGGAGCACCGAGAGCTTCGTTTACCTGAAGCTCCGGAAACAGACCTACACCTGGGGCACCCGATGACAGCCGACCCGGCGCAGAAGGACCTTTCCAAGACCGCCTACGACCACCTGTGGATGCACTTCACCCGCATGTCGTCGTACGAGAACTCCCCCGTGCCGACGATCGTCAAGGGCGAGGGCACCTACGTCTGGGACGACAAGGGACGCAAGTACCTCGACGGCCTCGCCGGCCTGTTCGTCGTCCAGGCCGGCCACGGCCGTGAGGAGCTCGCCGAGGCCGCTGCCAAGCAGGCCAAGGAGCTCGCCTTCTTCCCGGTGTGGAGCTACGCCCACCCGAAGGCCGTCGAGCTGGCCGAGCGCCTGGCCAACTACGCCCCGGGCGACCTGAACAAGGTCTTCTTCTCCACCGGTGGCGGCGAGGCCGTCGAGACCGCCTGGAAGCTTGCCAAGCAGTACTTCAAGCTGACCGGCAAGCCGACCAAGTACAAGGTCATCTCGCGGGCCGTCGCCTACCACGGCACCCCGCAGGGCGCCCTGTCGATCACCGGCCTGCCGGGCCTGAAGGCCCCGTTCGAGCCGCTGGTGCCGGGCACCCACAAGGCCCCGAACACCAACATCTACCGCGCCCCGGCCTTCCTGGCCGGCCCCGACGGCACGGTCGACCCCGAGGCGTACGGCCGCTGGTGCGCCGACGAGATCGAGGTCGCGATCCTCAACGAGGGCGCCGACACCGTCGCGGCCGTCTTCGTCGAGCCGGTGCAGAACGCCGGCGGCTGCTTCCCGCCGCCGCCCGGGTACTTCCAGCGCCTGCGCGAGATCTGCGACCGCCACGACGTGCTGCTGGTCTCGGACGAGGTCATCTGCGCCTTCGGCCGCCTCGGCACCATGTTCGGCGCCGACAAGTTCGGCTACCAGCCCGACATGATCACCTGCGCCAAGGGCATGACCTCGGGCTACTCCCCGATCGGCGCCACGATCATCTCGGACCGCCTCGCCGAGCCGTTCTACAAGGGTGACAACACCTTCCTGCACGGCTACACCTTCGGCGGCCACCCGGTCTCCTCCGCGGTGGCGCTGGCCAACCTCGACATCTTCGAGCGCGAGGGCCTGAACCAGCACGTCCTCGACAACGAGTCGAAGTTCCTGGGCACCCTGGACAAGCTGCGCGACCTGCCGATCGTCGGCGACGTCCGCGGCAACGGGTACTTCTACGGCATCGAGCTCGTGAAGGACAAGGTCACCAAGGAGTCGTTCAACGACGACGAGGTCGAGCGCGTGCTCTACGGCTTCCTGTCGAAGGCGCTCTTCGAGAACGGCCTGTACTGCCGCGCCGACGACCGTGGCGACCCGGTCATCCAGCTGGCGCCGCCGCTGATCTCCGACCAGTCGACCTTCGACGAGATCGAGCAGATCCTGCGGACCAGCCTCACCGACGCGTGGGCGAAGATCTGACCCCTCGGACTTTCCTCCCCACCCTCCGCCGCAGGGCGGTCCCGCTTCGGCGGGGCCGCCCTGCGGCGTTCCCGGCACCGCCCCGACGGCGGTTCCCGGCCGTTCCGTCATCGGTCCGTCGATCAAACACGCCTGATTACGGATGATTTGCCCCGGATGGGCCAGTGTGCCGCAACCGCGCCCAGGCCCGATCGTTCTAATCTGACGACTGTCATATCCCTGCGGCCACCCAGGATGGAACCTCATGTCAGCGGCCCCTCCTGACAACGACGTGCTGTGGGCCCGGGGGATCGTCAAGTCCCATCAGGGCACCCCCGCGCTGCGCGGCGTCTCGCTCGGGATCCGGGAGGGCGAGGTCCTCGCCGTCACCGGCCCGCGCGGCTCCGGCAAGAGCACCCTGCTCGGCTGCCTCTCCGCCCTGCTCCCGGTGGACGAGGGCGAGGTCTGGTTCAACAGCTCCCCCGTGCACACCCTCGGCCGGGCCGGCCGCGAACGGCTGCGCCGCGACCGCTTCGGCTTCGTCGGCTCCGAGCCGCACCTGGTACCCGAACTGACCGCCCGGGAGAACGTCGCCCTGCCCCTGCTGCTGGCCGGCGCCGGCGGCAAGGCCGCCTACACGGCCGCGGACGAGTGGCTGGAGCGCCTGGACATCGGCGACCTCGCCAAGGTCCGGCCGGAACGGCTGGTCCAGGGCCAGCGCCAGCGGATCGCCGTCGCCCGGGCCCTCGCACCGCTCCCGCCGGTCGTCTTCGCCGACGACCCCACCGCCCCGCTGCACCGCGAGACCGCCGAGCAGGTCCTGCGGATACTGACCAGCGCGGCCCGCTCCCACCAGCTCACCCTCGTGCTGGCCACCCACGATCCCGAGCTCGTCCGGTACGCGGACCGCGCCGTCGCCCTCCTCGACGGCCGCCTGACCGGCCCCGCCACGCCCGTGCCGCGCGGCATCGCCGCCCCCGGCACGGCCGGGGCCACCGCCGTCCCGGCCGCCGGCCGCTGAAAGAGTCGACGCCGTGTTCTATCTCCGCCTGGCCCGGGGCTACCGGGTCCACGACCTCGGCCGCTGGCTGCTGACCGCCCTGGCCGGCGCGGTCGTCGCCGCCTTCCTGCTGCGCGCCCTCGGCCGGGCGATGAGCGGCCCCGCCGACGGCCACGACGCGCTCGTCCGGCTGCTCTGGTGCCTGCCCCCGCTGGCCGCGGTCGCCTGGTTCGCGGCCGTCGCCGCCCGCGCCGTACCCGCCCGGCGGGCCGACCGGATCACCGGGCTCACCACCGCCGGCGCCGGGGCCGGCCGGATCCGCGCGCTGATCGCCGGCGAGGTCGCGCTCGCCTGCGGGGCCGGCGCCGGACTCACCCTGCTGCTCTTCCTGGTCCTGCGCAACGACATCGCAGGACCGACCCTCGCCGACGAACTGGGCATGGGCGTCGCTCTCCCCGCCGCCGCACCGGTCACCCTGCTCGCCCTCGTACCGCTGACCGCCGGACTCGCCGCCGCCGGGGCCGTCCGGCCGACCGAGACCCTGCCCGGCCGCTCCGGCACCGAACCGACCGGCTTCGGCCCGTGGCGGATCGCGCTGCCGATCGGCCTCGCCGTCATCGGCCTCGCCCTGGAACTGATCGCGCTGCGCCCCGGCGCCGCCGCCGACGGCCGCCCGATCCACCTGCCGGCCGGACTCGGCAGCACCAGCACCGCCGCGCTGGGCGGGTGGCTCGCCTCCGCCGTCGGTCTCGCCCTGCTCACCGGCCCGCTGCTCGGCTGGGCCGGCCGGCTGCTGGCGCTCGGGCGGGCCACCCCGCTGCGACTGCTCGCCGGCCGGGGCCTCACCGCCCAGGCCCGCCGGCTCGGGGCACCGCTGGCCGTCCTCACCCTGGCGCTCGCGGCGGTGCTCACCACCATCCGCTACTGGCTGGGCGAGCCCGGCAGCGCCGATGTCCTGCCCGCGATCGAGGCCGGGCTGGTGCTGGGCTGCGCGGCCGGGGCGGTGGTGGTCCGGCTGGCCGAGCTGCGCACCGCCCGCCGGGGTGTCGCCGAGGCGCTGCTGCGGCTCGGGGCGGCGCCCCGGCTGCTGTTCGGCGCCGTGGTGCTGCGGACCCTGATGACCGGCACGGTCCTGCTGGTCACCGGCGGGGCGACCGCGGCCCTGGCCGCCGCCGGACTGCGCTGACAAAACGCCCCCGTCCGGTGGCCCGGCCCTGACGGGGCGGGTCACCGGACGGGGGCGTTCGGCTTGCGGGGTCGGTCGGACGCTCGGCCGCTCAGCCCGCCGCCGCGAGCTGGCCGCAGGCGCCGTCGATCTCCTGGCCGCGGGTGTCGCGGACGGTCGTCGGCACGCCGTGCGACTGGAGCCGCCGGACGAACTCCCGCTCGTCCTCGGGGCGCGAGGCCGTCCACTTGGATCCCGGGGTGGGGTTCAGCGGGATCAGGTTGACGTGCACCCGGTGGTTCTTGATCAGCCGGCCGAGCAGGTCCGCCCGCCACGCCTGGTCGTTGATGTCCTTGATCAGCGCGTACTCGATGGAGATCCGGCGGCCGGACTTCTCGGCGTAGTTCCACGCCGCGTCCAGCACCTCGGCGACCTTCCAGCGGGTGTTGACCGGCACCAGCTCGTCGCGGAGCTCGTCGTCCGGAGCGTGCAGCGACAGCGCCAGGCGGCAGCTGAGCCCCTCGTCGGCGAACCGGTACATCGCCGGGACCAGGCCGACGGTCGAGACCGTGATGCCGCGCTGGGACAGGCCGAAGCCGTCCGGCGCCGGGTCGGTCAGCCGGCGGATCGAGGCCAGCACCCGCTTGTAGTTGGCCAGCGGCTCGCCCATGCCCATGAACACCACGTTGGACAGCCGGGCCTCGCCACCGGGGATCTCCCCGCTGCGGAGCGAGCGCATCCCGGCGGCGATCTGCTCGACGATCTCGGCCGTCGACAGGTTGCGGGTCAGCCCGGCCTGGCCGGTGGCGCAGAACGGGCAGTTCATGCCGCAGCCCGCCTGGGAGCTGATGCACATGGTGACCCGGTCCGGGTAGCGCATCAGCACCGACTCGACGAGCGTGCCGTCGAACAGCTTCCACAGCGTCTTGCGGGTGGTGTCGTCGTCGCAGGACACGTGCCGCAGCACCGACATCAGCTCGGGCAGCAGGCCCTCGGTGAGCTTCTCCCGACTGGCGGCGGGGATGTCCGTCCAGCTCGCCGGGTCGTTCGACATCCGGCCGAAGTAGTGGTTGGAGAGCTGCTTCGCGCGGAACGGCTGCTCGCCCAGCTCGGCGACGGCCTCCTTGCGCTCGGCGGGGCTCAGGTCGGCGAGGTGTCGCGGGGGCTTGGCGCCGCGCGGCGCGACAAAGGTGAGTTCTCCGGGCTTAGGCATGGTTCATCCAGTGTCGCAGACGCGCGAGGGCCCCGGACGCCGTGCGTCCGGGGCCCTGGGCCGGGGCGGGCGGCCTCAGCTGCCCACGAAGGCCGCCAGCAGCAGCCAGACCACCGGGGCGGTCGGCAGCAGCGAGTCCAGCCGGTCCATGATGCCGCCGTGGCCGGGCAGCAGGGTGCCCATGTCCTTGATGCCGAGGTCGCGCTTGATCATCGACTCGCCCAGGTCGCCCAGGGTCGCGACGACCGCCGCGCAGCCGCCCAGGATCAGGCCCTGCCACCAGCTGCCGCCGTCGATGATCAGCTCCATCAGCAGCGCGCCCGCCAGCATCGACAGGCCGATGCCGCCGGCCAGGCCCTCCCGGGTCTTGCCCGGGCTGATCGTCGGCGCCAGCTTGGTCCGGCCGAACTTGTAGCCCACCGCGTAGGCGCCGGTGTCACTGCACACCGTGACGATCAGGAACAGCACGATCCGCTGCGGACCGTCGTCGGCCGCCAGCATCATCGCCACGAAGGTGGCGAGGAAGGGGACGTAGAAGGCGGTGAAGATGCCCGCCGTTATGTCCCGCAGATAGTTCTCCGGCGGCTCGGCCATCCGCCAGACCATCACCGCAAGACCGGTGAGCGCGAGCGAGGCCGCCGCCCACTGGATTCCCGACCAGTAGCCGGTGGCGACCATCGCGATGCCGCCCACGACCAGCGGGACCAGCGGCGCCTTGATCTCCTTGCGCTCGGCCAGCCGGCTGGTCAGCTCCCAGACGCCGACCGACACGGCCGCGATCACCACGACCAGGAACAGGGCCTTGACGACGAAGAGCGAGGCGACGATGACCGCGCCGAGGCCGACGCCCACGCCTATCGCGGCCTGGAGGTTGCGGCCACCGCGCTGCTTGCGCTGCGCCGGCTGAGGCTGCGGATCGGGCTGGGCCACGGGTGTCTCCTGCCCTGGGTGGGACGACGGCACGAGGAACGGCTGCCCCGCCGGTCCGCCCGGCACACCGGGGTGACCCGCCGCGACCGGCGGCACCTGCGGCGCCGACGGCCCCGGGTACGCCGCGGCGCCCGGGTACGGCCCGCCGACCGGAGCGGACCGGGCGTCGTCGGTGATCGCGCGCAGCACGACCGTCTCCGACGCGCCAGGCTCCACCGCCCCGGGCTGCTCGTCGCGGAACAGCGGTCCGCTCAGCCGGCCCGTCTCCCGGGACGACCCCTCGGCAGGGTCGGGCCCGGACGGGGCTGCGGGCTGCGGGCCCGGGTCGGCCGGAACGGGAGGCATGACCTGAGTCTCCTCCGCGTCGGGGTCCCAGTACACCGGAGGCTGCTGGGAGTGACCCGTTCGGTGTCCGGGGTCACCCGCGCCGTACTGCCCGTGCTGGTCGTACGGCCCGGGCCGGTCGTACTGCCCGGGCTGCTCGTACTGCCCGTGCGGCGGCTGCGCCGGGTACCCGGCGGCGACGGGCGCGGCCGGCGGGCCGGACGCGCCGGGTGCGCCGGACGCGCCGGGGGCCTGCGCAGGCGTGCTGGGGGCCTGCGCAGGCTCGTGCGGACGGTACGGCTGGTACTGCTGGTCGGACGTGCCCCAATAGCCAGGGGCGTCAGGGGCGTCGTTCATCAGACCTCGAGCAGCTCGGCTTCCTTGTGCTTCAGCAGCTCGTCGACGGTGGCCACGTACTTGGCCGTGGTGTCGTCGAGCTCCTTCTCGGCGCGACGGCCGTCGTCCTCGCCGATCTCGCCGTCCTTGACCAGCTTGTCGATCGCGTCCTTGGCCTTGCGGCGGACGGCGCGGATCGAGACCTTGGCGTCCTCGCCCTTGCCGCGGGCGACCTTGATGAACTCCCGGCGGCGCTCCTCGGTCAGCTCGGGGAGCACGACCCGGATGATGGAGCCGTCGTTCGACGGGTTGACGCCCAGGTCGGAGTCGCGGATCGCCTGCTCGATCGCCTTCAGCGCGGTCTTGTCGAACGGCGAGACGACCGCCATCCGGGGCTCCGGCACGGAGAAGGAGGCCAGCTGGTTGATCGGCGTCACGGCGCCGTAGTACTCCGCGACGATCTTGGCGAACATCGCCGGGTGCGCGCGGCCGGTGCGGATGGCGGCGAAGTCGTCCTTGGCGTGGGCGACGGCCTTCTCCATCTTCTCCTCGGCGTCGAGGAGGGTCTCTTCGATCACTGTGATCTCCCTGTCCGGTTCATCTGCTGGTGTCCCGACCGGGGTCGGGCGCCGGAGCCTCGCGGCGGCGGCGCCGTCCGGTACGGCTGGTTACTGCTCAGGCCCGGACAGAATCCTGGCTGATGAGTGTGCCGATCTTCTCACTCTTCACCGCACGCGCGATATTGCCCTCCGCAAGCAGCTCGAAGACCAGCATCGGAAGGTTGTTGTCCTTGCACAGCGTGATCGCGGTGAGGTCGGCCACCTTGAGGTCGCGCGCGATGACCTCGGAGTACTCCAGCGCGTCGAACTTGACCGCGTCCGGGTTGGTACGGGGGTCGGAGTCGTAGACGCCGTCCACGCCGTTCTTGCCCATCAGCAGCACATCGGCGTGGATCTCCAGCGCCCGCTGGACGGCCGTGGTGTCGGTGGAGAAGTAGGGCATGCCCATACCGGCACCGAAGATCACCACGCGGCCCTTCTCCAGGTGCCGGACGGCGCGCAGCGGCAGGTACGGCTCGGCGACCTGGCCCATCGTGATGGCGGTCTGGACCCGCGTCTCGATGCCCTCCTTGACCAGGAAGTCCTGGAGCGCCAGGCAGTTCATGACCGTGCCGAGCATGCCCATGTAGTCCGAACGGGCCCGGTCCATACCGCGGACCTGGAGCTCGGCGCCGCGGAAGAAGTTGCCGCCGCCGATCACCACGGCGACCTCGGTGCCCGCGCGGACGACCGTGGCGATCTCACGGGCGATCGCGTGCACGACGTCCGGATCGACGCCGAGCCCGCCGCCGCCGGCGAAGGCCTCACCGGACAGCTTCAGCATTACCCGGCGGCGCGTGCCGTCCTGGATCTCCCGCGCGGTCTCCTGCGTCTCCTGCATGGACTTCTCCTTCTGCACCTACTGGTTCACAGACGCGGGTGTGCGGGTGCCCGGCCTGCGCGTACACGCGAGGAGGCCACTGCCGCGGGAACCGGTTCGGTGTCCTGCACGGCAATGGCCTCCTCGTCGTTCATGTCGCCGACGCGGCTCGCCCGTGAACGGATGGCGCTGGGTGAGCCCGTACGGCGCGTTCCCCGTCGCCCTGGTCAGCGGGCGGGGGCGGTTCCCAGCCTACGGCCGGGGAGACCGGTGGAACGTGGCTCAGGCGCCGACGCGGAAGCGGGCGAAGCGCTTGAGGGCGACGCCGTTCTCCTCGAGGACCTTGGCGACGGTCTTCTTGTTGTCCTTCGCGAAGGCCTGCTCCAGGACGGAGTTCTCCTTCACGAAGCCGGTGACGCGACCCTCGACGATCTTCGGCAGGGCGGCCTCCGGCTTGCCCTCCTCGCGAGCGGTGGCCTCGGCGACGCGGCGCTCGTTCTCGATGTCCTCGGCCGGGATGTCCTCGCGGGACAGGTACTTCGGCGCGAAGGCGGCGATGTGCTGCGCGACGTCCTTGGCGACCTCGGCGTTCTCCTTGTCCAGCTCGACCAGGACGCCGACGGCCGGCGGCAGGTCGGGGCTGGTCTTGTGCAGGTAGACGGCGACGAAGCCGTCGCCACCGAACTGCGCGAAGCGGCGGAAGACGATCTTCTCACCCAGGGTCGCGTTGGCCTCGTCCACGAACTGCTGGACGGTCTTGCCGGCCTCGATCTCGGAAGCCAGGGCGGCGTCCAGGTCGGCCGGGGCGCTCTTGGCGACGTGGGCGGCGATCGCGTCGGCGACCTGGACGAAGTTGTCACCCTTGGCGACGAAGTCGGTCTCGCAGTTCAGCTCGACCAGGACGCCGGACTTCTTGTCCTCGGCGATCAGCGCGGCGACGGCACCGTTGGAGGCGTCGCGGCCCTCACGCTTGGCAACGCCCTTCTGGCCCTTGATGCGCAGAAGCTCGACGGCCTTCTCGACGTTGCCCTCGGCCTCGTCCAGGGCCTTCTTGCAGTCCATCATGCCGGCGCCGGTGAGCTCACGGAGCTTCTTGACGTCCGCGGCGGTGAAGTTCGCCATGGTGTGAATCTCTTCTCGCGTCTCGCGTGTCTGCGTGGAGTAGCGCCGGGGCCGATGGTTCGGCCCCGGCGCGGGAGAGAGGGGCACCGACCGGTGTCGTACCGGCGGGTGCCCCTCACCCTTGGTACGTCAGGCCTGCTCGGCCGGAGCCTCGGTGGCCGGAGCCTCGGCGGCGGGGGCCTCGGTGACCGGGGCCTCGGTGACCGGGGCCTCGACGGCGGCGGCCTCGACGGCCTCGGCAGCCGGAGCAGCCTCGGCGTCGGCGGCGGGGGCCTCCTCAGCCTTCTTCTCGCCCTCCAGGATGTCCTTCTCCCAGTCGGCGAGCGGCTGGTCGGCACCCGGCTCGGCCTTGACGTCGCCCTTGGCGACACCCGCGCGGGACTTGAGGCCCTCGGCGACGGCGTCGGCGATCACACGGGTCAGCAGGGTGACGGAGCGGATCGCGTCGTCGTTGCCCGGGATCTTGTAGTCGACCTCGTCGGGGTCACAGTTGGTGTCGAGGATGGCGACGACCGGGATGTTGAGCTTCCGGGCCTCGCCGACCGCGATGTGCTCCTTCTTGGTGTCCACGATCCAGACAGCGCTGGGAACGCGCTGCATGTCACGGATACCGCCGAGGGTCTTCTCCAGCTTGTCGTGCTCGCGCTGGAGGACCAGGAGCTCCTTCTTGGTGAGGCCGGAACCGGCCACGTCCGAGAAGTCCAGCTCGCCGAGCTCCTTGAGGCGCTGCAGGCGCTTGTAGACGGTCGAGAAGTTGGTCAGCATGCCGCCGAGCCAGCGCTGGTTCACGTAGGGCATGCCCACGCGGGTGGCCTGCTCGGCGATGGCCTCCTGGGCCTGCTTCTTCGTGCCGACGAAGAGGACGCTGCCGCCGTGGGCAACGGTCTCCTTGATGAACTCGAAGGCGCGGTCGATGTAGTTCAGCGACTGCAGGAGGTCGATGATGTAGATGCCGTTGCGCTCGGTGATGATGAAGCGCTTCATCTTCGGGTTCCAGCGGCGGGTCTGGTGACCGAAGTGGACGCCGCTCTCCAGCAGCTCCCGCATCGTGACGACGGCCATAGCCGTGCTCCTCAGGTGTTACGCCCGGCTCCGGCGCAGCGGCGTCACGGGAGGCGCGATGGCGCTTCCCGCTCGGCTGGTGCGAACGGCCGGGTCAGGCTCGGTTTTGTCCGTGGCGGCCAGGTGACAGCCACGCCTGACGCCCCGAACGTGCCGAGCCGCTTTCCCCGACGGTCCTGGGACCGGTCGGGCTCGGCGGACCGAGCGGCACTCGCACCTGGCGGGGGCGGCGGCTGAGCCGCTGTCCGACCACCGGTGGCGGGGCGTGCGAAGTCGACCCGGCGGACCGGGTCGCGTGTGAAGTGTACGGGAAGCGCCGAGCGCCGAGCGACTCCGCAGAAGGCGGGCGGGCGGGGACCGGCCAGGTCCGGGGCACCCGGGCGGCCGTGCCGGGGTCCCGTGAACCGGCCGGGGTCCACCCGTTGGAGGGACGGCCGTTGTCCCCAGGGGCCGGTTGTCCACAGGAAACGGGCCCCTGGTGGCCGGGTCGGGCCGGCCCGGGGAGCCTCGGCGGCATGACTGTCGGCGTGGGAGTGGTGGGTGTGGGTGTGGGCATCGGTGTGGGTGTGGGTGTGGGTGTGACTGCAGGCGTGGGGGCGAGGCGGCGGCGGGTGCTGCCGCTTCTGCCGGTGGTACTGGTCGCCCTGCTGACCGGCGGCCGGCCCGGGGCACTCGGGCACGCAGCGGGCAGGGCGGACGGGGCTGCGGTCGGTGTCGCGGGGGAGGCGGGTCCTGGCGCGGTCGCTTCCGGGGCTCCCGGGGTTCACGGGGCTCCCGGGCTTCACGGGGTGAGTGGGGGCGGGCGGTGGTGGCCGGTGGACGGGCCGGGCGGGGGGCCGGTTGCCGTGATCGGCCGCTTCGAGCCGCCCGAGCGACCGTGGGGTGCGGGCCACCGGGGCGTCGACCTGGCCGCCACCGCCGGTGCGGAGGTCCGCGCCGCGGCGCCGGGGGTGGTGACGTTCGCCGGGCCGGTGGCCGGACGGCCGGTCGTCACGGTCACCCACGCGGCGGCGGGATCCGCAGCATCCGCGGCTCCGCCGACTCCCCCGCTGCGGACCACCTATCTACCGGTGGAGGGCGCCCTCCCGGTGGGCACCTCCGTGGCGGCCGGACAGATGATCGGACGGCTCGCCCCCGGGGACAGCCACTGCGCCGACGGCCCCTGCCTGCACTGGGGCCTGCTGCGCGGCAAGCGCTACCTCGACCCGCCGGCCCTGCTCGGGACCGGCCGGGCCCGGCTGCTTCCGCTCGACCGCCTGAGGGCCCCGGTCGCCGCCGCGCCGATCCCCCAGGCCGAGCCGCACGCCGTCCGCGGAGCGCGGCGGTTCAGCTCGGGCCGAGGCCGTGCAGGGCGAGGGCGACGGCAGCGTCCGCGATCACCTCGGGACTCTCGGCCCGGCCGCCCGCGGCCCGGTGCTCCGCCTGCCGCACCGCCGCTTCGACGATGCCCTGGAGCAGCGCGGCGGCCAGCCGGGGCTGCTCGTGGCCGAGGTCCTCCAGCGCCTGGACCACCAGCCCGACCAGTGTCCCGTGCGCTGCTCGGATGCGTTCCCGGGCCACGTCGTCCAGCTCCAGCGCGGAGATCGCCGCGACCGCCCGGTGTCGCGGGTCGGCGGCCAGCGCGAGCTGGCTCCGGACATACGCCTCGATCCGCTCGGCGGCGGTGTCCCGGCTCGCCATCCCGGCCTCGATCTCGGCGGCCCACAGCGGGAAGTCCACCTCGCAGAGCGCCTCCACCACCGCCGCGCGGGAACGGAAGTACTCGTACACCGAGGAACGCGCGAGCCCGGTGCGCATGGCGAGCGCGGGGAAGGTCAGGGCCTCCATGCCTCCCTCGGTGAGGAGACTGCGGGCAGCATCGAGGAGGGCTGCCCGCTGCATCTGTCGATGCTCGGCCACACTGGCTGCTCGGATCTTCGGCACGCCCTCCACTGTACGGAGCCCTACATCCCGCCGGTACGGTGCCGCGTACCGCGACGGATACGGAGGGATGCGTTCCGGGGCGCGGAGCGCGGCCCCGGCGTACGCGGCGCACCGACCGGTCCGCACGACGACCGGCCGGGGCGTTCGACGGAGGGGCGTCCGGCCGGGGGTGCTTTTCGGCCGGGTGTTCGACCGGAGGTTGTTCGGCCGAAGAGTGTCCGGCCGGGTGCGTTCGGCTACCGGATGTCCGACAGCTTGGCGCGCAGCTGGAGCACCGACTTGGTGTGGATCTGGCTGACCCTGCTCTCGGTCACCCCGAGGACCTGGCCGATCTCGGCGAGCGTCAACCCCTCGTAGTAGTAGAGCGTCACCACGGTCTTCTCCCGTTCGGGAAGGGTGTTGACCGCCTGCGCCAGCAGCCGGCGCAGCTCCCGGTCCTCGGCCACCTCGACCGGGTCGTCCGCCCCGTGGTCCTCGAGCGTCTCCATCAGGCTCAGCCGGTCGCCGCCGTCGCCGACGGGATGGAGCAGCTCGTCGAGCGCGACCACGTTGGCGAGCGAGAGCTGGCTGAAGATGGTGTGCAGGTCCTCGATCGCGATGCCCATCTCGGCCGCGACCTCGGGCTCGGTCGGCGTCCGTCGCAGCCGGGCCTCCAGCGTCGCGTAGGTGCGCTCGACCGCCTTCGCCTTCTGCCGCACCGAGCGCGGGATCCAGTCCAGCGCGCGCAGCTCGTCGATGATCGCGCCGCGGATCCGGCTGATCGCGTAGGTCTCGAACTTGATGGCGCGCTCGATGTCGAACTTCTCGATCGCGTCGATCAGCCCGAAGACGCCGGAGGAGACGAAGTCGGCCTGCTCGACATTGGACGGCAGACCGACCCCGACCCGGCCCGCGACGTACTTGACGAGCGGTGAGTAGTGCAGGATCAGCTGCTCCCGTAGCCGCTGATCGGCCGTCTCCTTGTAGGAGCGCCAGAGCTCTTCGAGCGCCGTGCGCTCCCGGCGGGGAGCCGGCGCTTCGGCGGACGCGGGGGCGGCCGGGTCGGCGGGAGCGCCGGGCGCGTCCGGGCGGTCGTCGTGCGCCCCGGTGAGCGCCGGACGGCCGCCCTGCCGCGCCAGGGCCCCCATCGCACCCGTGGACTTGGACGGGTACTCGGTCGCGGTCCGCCGCTCGGTGCGCGGCCCTCCCGAGGACCGGGCGCCACCGGTCACTCGGTGTCCGGGAATGTGTGTGGGCATACGTTGGTCTGCGCCGTTCTGCCGAGTCATGTGCTGATAGGGAAGGCATGGCGAGCGTAGCGTGACCGACTCGCTGCAGAGTGCTACCGCCACTCGGTCGTCCCCCGATCCGGTGGCGTTCGTGTCGCCCCACCCGGGCACCGGAGGTGGACGAACCGGATACCGGCCCCGCCCGGCCGGTCCGCCCCGTCAACCCCGTGCCCTTCCCCGTCCTCCTCCCGGTCGTCCCTCGGGCGCGTGTCCTCCTGACGCCCCGCCCCACGTCTCCCCCGAGCCACTCCGCCGCCCTCCTCCGGACGGGCCGTCACCTCCTCCGCACCAGGCGCCAGTGCGCGCCGTGGCGCTCGACATGGCCGAGCGAGCCCAACTCGTAGAGCCGCTGGAGCACCTCGTCCGGCGGAAGTCCCGACTGCCGGGCCAACCGCTCCACCGGCGCGCCTTCCGCGGTGGCCGGCACGGCCTCCAGGACCCGCGCCGCCTCCGGTTCCAGGAGGTCCCTGGGCAGCACCGGCCCGCTGCGCTGCGGCGCCAGGTCCTCGCCGATCGCCCCGATCAGCTCGACGACCTCGGCCGCGTCGGTCACGACGGTGGCGGCGCCGCTGCGGATCAGCGTGTGCACCCCGGCGGAGAGTTCCGAGGTGACCGGCCCGGGCACACCCATGGTGTGCCGGTTGAGGTCGCGGGCGCGTCTGGCGGTGCTGAGCGCCCCGCTGCGCAGCGCCGCCTCGACCACCACGGTGCCGCGGGTCAGCGCCGCGATCACCCGGTTGCGCAGCACGAACCGGAACCTGGTCGGGTGCTCCCCCGGCGGAAGCTCGCTCACCAGCAGTCCCTGTTCGGCGATCCGGCGGATCAGCGCGGTGTTGCCCCGCGGGTAGGCCACGTCCACCCCGCAGGCCAGGACACCGACCGTCGGACCGCCGACCGCCAGCGCGCCCCGGTGGGCGGCCGCGTCGATCCCGTAGGCGCCGCCGGACACGACCACCCAGCCGCGTTCGGCGAGCTGTGCGGCGAGGTCCCCGGCGACGTGCGCACCGTACGCCGTGCAGGCCCGGGCCCCGACCACCGCGACCGATCGCAGGGCGAGCAGGCGCAGCGAACCCGTCCCGACCACCCAGAGCCCGGTGGGCCGGCCCTCCCCGAGGTCGTCCAGCTGGCTCGGCCACTCGGTGTCGCCCGGAATGATGAAGCGCCCGCCGGCCGCACGTACCCGTTCCAGATCGGCGACCGGATCGAGCCCGGTCATCCGGGCCCGGTAGGCCGCGAGTCTGGCGGCGTCCACGCCGAGCTGTTCGGCCGAGGCGCCGCCCCGGATCGCCCGTACGACGTCCAGTGCGTCGAGGCGGGCGAGCCAGCGGCCGAGCGCGGCGTCCCCCGGTTCGCCGAGCCGGCTGAGCGCCGCCCTGGCGAGGCGCTCCGGCTCGGGCCTGGGCCGGGTCTCCGGGCCCGGCGGCCCCTCGGCCTCCGCTCCGGGGGGCCGGGGTGCCGCCGGGCCGGACGGTTCGGCGACGCGCGACCGGGCCTGCGTCCCGGGCTCCGGGACGGCTCCCGGTTCGGTGGGCGGGCGCTGGGGGAGGTCGTTCGCGGTGAGGCTCATGTGTCGCTCTCCTCGGGCTTCTCGGTGGGGGTGGGATCGGGCGGGCGGCGGGCGGACCG
>NZ_LGDO01000516.1:0-35479 GCF_001279805.1 Streptomyces sp. XY431 | reverse complement strand
CCCCACCACCTGCACCACACCACCCCCCGGGACCAGGTACCCTAGGCACTCGTCGTGCGCCCCACCCCGGGACCCGCCCGACCGGGGGCGCGTAGCTCAGTGGTAGAGCGCTGCTCTTACAAAGCAGATGTCGGCGGTTCGAAACCGTCCGCGCCCACAGATGAGAAGGGCCAGTTCGGAGGCATCGTCCTCCCGAACTGGCCCTTGGTCGTTTGTGGCCTCCCACTCGCCCTCCGGCCGGGTGACTCAACCGGTACGGCGACCGAACTGGGCCCAGACGCTTCGGCGGCGCGCGATGTCGAAGACGGCCGCTGCGCGGTGGGCTTCGAGAGCCGGAGGGCGGGAGGCGAGGACACCCGCGATCCGGGCGCCGTCCACCACATCGACATCGGGCTTTCCCTTGTGCGTCAGCGTCCGGGCGCCCACGACGGCGATGATCGGGTGCACCGGGACAGCAAGACCGCACCAGTGGTGCAGGAGTTCTGCTGTCCTGCTGCCTTCGAGACTGGACTTCTCGATGTACGGGTAGCTGTTGCGGTTGACCGTGATCCGCTTGTCCCCGACCCAGACCGTGGCGTCGGGGTGGTGCTTGGTGTTCACCGTGAACACCCCGGGCGGCCCGATCACCACGTGGTCGATGTCCGCACCGCTCGGCAGCGGGACGGCGTGCAGCACGTACCAGCCGTGGGCCCGAAGCCCGTCGAGCAGCCCACCGACCAGTTTCTCCCCGTCGAGCCCCTTGCTGAGCTCGGAGCGGGTGAGGTCGTCGCCCGAGAGCTTGGCCGCCACGCGCACCAGCCACGTCCGCTTGCTCCGATCAGCCTGGATCATGCCCCGGACGCCTTCCCCAGGGCGGTTCGAAGCGAGGTCGTCATCGACCGTGAACGGCGGCAGGGCGGGCAGCACCGCCGGCGGAGAGGTAGGGCGAGGAGGTACGAGCGGTGGGACGGATGGCGAGATCCTGCGGACCACGGTCAGCGGTGGGATCGCCCGACCACAGGTCCGGCACCACTCCCTGACCCGATCGAGCGCCGACGATTCATGGGCGGCATCGGTGATCGTGACGACCCCGGTCGGACAGTCCAGCCACGCGACGGCCTGGCCACGGGGACCGGCCAGATTGACGTACAGCCGATCCTTGCCCGCCCGCCGCCACGGGTTGACCGTCAGTTCCGCCACGTTGCCCCCTCCGCTCCGACCCTGAGACGAGATCAGCACGTGGCGCGCACTCTGGCAAGAAGGCCATCGGTCATGGCTGGGGCGGCTCCGCGGTTCTGCCCACCTCTCCACACCGGGATCCGGGTTGGGCGAGACCGGGGGCACTCGGCCAACTTGCGGTCAGGCCCAAAGGGCCCTGGCCGAGTCACAACTGCTTGCGGCCCCAGATCATGCTCGACCTCAGACCGGACAGGACATCGTCCGAAATCCCTCCATTGCCCAGGTGTTGTGAGCAGCCCGGAGCAAGCCACTGCCTACCTTGAACAACCCACGTCTCCCGGACAAGTCGACCTGTGATCCCCTACCCTGGTCATCCACGATCTTGGAGGCGGACGTGACCAGCCAGTACGCAGAGGGAATGCTCCCCGTCGATCCGGAATCAGGCGAGAGCGAAGAAGACGTTATAGAACGCCTGACCGCCGCGCGTGCCAGTGTGTCGGCCACGGACTGGACGATCGAAACAATCGTGACACAGATGCGAAAGGGAAGAATTGACCTGAATCCCGCATTCCAACGTCGCGCGGCATGGACCAATCCGACAAAGAGTCGATTTGTCGAATCGGCTATTCTGTCATACCCGATCCCGCAGATCGTCCTCGCGGAAAAGCCTGATCGCGCCGGCCACTACTTCGTAATTGATGGAAAGCAGAGGCTCCTCGCCCTTCGCCAGTTCTACTCCGGCCAGAGGCAAGAAATTGATGCCGACTTTGAGCCCTTTAAGATCACTGGCACATCGATCCTTGACAGTGTTCGAGGATTCGACATCAAGAGGCTTGAGGATGAGCGGTCCGATCTGTTTGACGCCTTCGAGAATCACACAATTCGCACGGTAACAATCAAGGGGTGGGAGTCCGAAGACTTCCTCTATACGCTATTCTTGCGACTGAATACGGGGAGCGTTCCTCTCTCGCCTCAGGAATTGCGCCAAGCGTTGGTTCCGGGATCCTTCGTCAATTTTGTCGACGAGCAGTCCGGCATCAGCCCTGGTCTGCAGCACCTTCTTGGAAATAAGGGTCCAGATAGAAGGATGATCGATGCAGAAATGCTCGTTCGCTACTTCGGGTTCCAGAACGACTTCGTCCCCTACAAGGGAAATTTGAAGGATTTTCTAGACAAGACCTGCATCTATCTCAACAGGAACTGGTCATCGAAGTCCGAACTGATCAGGGGGCAACTGTCCGAAATGGAGCGCGCTATCGACGCGGCCCGACAAATCTTCAGCGACTCAGGGGCTTGCCACAAGTGGTCCGGCGTCCGCTGGGAGCGCTCGCTGAATCGCGCGGTGTTCGACGTGCAGATCCACGCCCTTGCAGATGAGCGTGTCAGGGATGCCGCACTGGGCCGAAAGCATGAAGTATTGAAGGCTTTCAAGGATGTTTGTGTAGAAAATGACAAGTTCATTGCGGCCATCACAAGCACCACGAAGAGTATTGATGCCACCAGTAGTCGCTTTGAAATCTGGGCAAATGCGCTCGGAGGAGTGCTAGGGGTTCCCATTCCTCGTCCTACCTGCCTCGGCAGCTAGGGGGCGCGATCTTGGACCTCCTCGACGAACTGAAGAACGATATAGCCGAGCTGAAGTCTTCATTGCTGCCCGATGATGTCCTTCGAGTAAAGGCCCCCGATGACCTGACTCGCCGCCAAGAGCTGCTGATATCCTCCTTCGTAATCCTCTCGCATGCACACATCGAAGAATTTGTCGAGAACCTCTTCCGTGAATATGTCGAGAATCGAGAAAAAGAGATCACGGATGCGACGGTGCCTCATTGCTTCGTCAAGCTGGCGCTGCACTTCTCTTCGGACTTGATTGGCCAAGGTGCTGGAAACAGGTTCCCGACGCGCCAAATCTGCACGACTGCCAAGAATCTTTATATCTCAAAGGTGATCAATACAAATCACGGACTCAAGGAGTCGAATGTAGGCGCCCTCGCCAAGCCGCTCGGAGTCCACGGGGAAAGGCTTTCAAATTCGTGCGAGCAGCTCTTTGTCACGTTGAATACACTTGGCGGCAAGCGGGGTCGCATGGCTCACACTTCGTCTCGAAATCAAGCTGCTAGCGAAACCGTCTATGCTAGTCAAGCTATCGTTTGGGTCGAAGATGTCATCAATCTGGCGCATCAACTCAACAACTATCTGTGCTCTGGAAATTAAGCCCAGGCTGCAGCGCACCGAGCTGCGCTGCAGCCTGACGCCGCTGCTGGCAGTCGAACCGAGTGTCTTACTGCACTAGAACGGGTGCGCATCTTGGCGGACGGCCAGGAGGGTGCCCCAAGCGCGCTGGCGCGGTGACGGCCGGGGACTGGGCAGGGTGGGTGGGGTGCAGGTCAGGGTGAGCAGTCGGGCGCCACTCTTGCCAAGCAGATGTCGGCAGTTCGAAACCGTCCGAGTCCACAGCGGAGAAGGGCCAGTTCGGAGGCAGGATCCTCCCGGACTGGCCCTTGATGGTTTTCTGGGCGCCTGCTGGTAAGTGGTGATGGCGCGCCCGCGGATGGCGGCGGGCGCGCGCTTTTGCCCTGTCGGGGTCGGTGCGGAGCGTACGGTTTCGTGATCGGCCTGCTGGGGTGGGCGAGAAGGGGAAGCGGATGGTGGCGGAGGAGTTGTTCGAGGTTGCTTCGGGGTTGCCGGGGGTGACGGACGACGAGGCGTTCGGGCCGGGGGTGACGGTGTTGAAGGTGGAGGGGAAGGTGTTCGCGGTGCTGGGGGAGGAGCGGGTGACGCTGAAGTGTGAGCCGGGGCTGGCGGTGCATCTGAGGGGGCAGTACGCGGCGGTGGGGCCCGGGTATCACATGAACAAGCGGCACTGGATCACGGTCGTGCTGGATTCGACCGTCCCGGACGAGGAGTTGCGGGAGATGGTGGAGCACTCCTGGGAGCGGGTGGTGGCGGGGATGCCGAGGGCGGCGCGGGAGCGGTTGCTGCTGCAGCGGGGCTGACGGGAGACGGGGTCAGCCGGGTGCTGTGGTCGGGAGGCGGGGTGGGGTGGGGTGTGTTTTGGTGGGCGCACAACGCTTGGGAGAGGTGATCCTCCGTGACCATGCCGCCGTTCGGGTCGAACGACCCGTTTTCGGATCTGCTCAGCCGGTTCTTCGGGATGAGCCCGTTGGCCTCGCCGCCCGCGGTGCAGCGGGTGCCGATCGGGCGGCTGTTGAGTGAGTCGGCGCAGGAGTTGCTCGCGGCGGGGGCTCGGCGGGCGGCCGAGGGTGGGGGGAGTGATCTCGACACCGGGCATCTGATGTGGGCGGCCACCCGGGTGGATCCGTCGCGGCGGATGCTGGAGCGGGCGGGGGTGGATCCGGACCGGTTGGCGGGGGATCTGGACAAGGCGCTGCCGTCCGGGGTGCAGGCATCGGGGGAGGAGGGGCGGCCGGGGCTGACACCGGCGGCCAAGCGGGCGCTGCTGGCGGCGCACGCGCGGTCGCAGGCGGCGGGGGCCTCGTACATCGGGCCGGAGCACATCCTCGGCGCGCTGCTGGAGGAGGAGCGGTCGGGGGCGGGGGCGGCGGTGCGCAACGCGGCGCCGTCGCAGGACGCGCTGCGCACGGTGCTGGACGGGCGGGGCGCGGCCGGTGGCAGCGGTGGTGGGCAGCCGAGTGCGACGCCGACGCTGGACGAGTACGGGCGCGACCTCACCGAGGAGGCGCGGGCGGGACGGCTGGACGCGGTCGTCGGCCGGGCCCAGGAGATCGAGCAGACCGTCGAGATCCTGTCCCGCCGGACCAAGAACAACCCGGTGCTGATCGGTGAGCCGGGGGTCGGCAAGACGGCGATCGTGGAGGGGCTGGCGCAGCGGATCGTGTCGGGGGACGTGCCGCAGATCCTCAAGGACAAGCGGGTCGTCACGCTCGACCTGACCGCGCTGGTGGCCGGTTCCAAGTACCGGGGCGAGTTCGAGGAGCGGTTGAAGAACGTGATCGACGAGGTCACGGCGGCCGAGCAGAGCGTGATCCTGTTCCTCGACGAGCTGCACACCGTGGTCGGCGCGGGCGGCGGGGGAGAGGGGTCGATGGACGCGGGCAACATCCTGAAGCCGGCCCTGGCCCGCGGTGAGTTGAGCGTGGTCGGGGCGACCACCCTGGACGAGTACCGCCGGTACGTGGAGAAGGACGCCGCGCTGGAGCGCCGCTTCCAGCCGGTGCTGGTGCCCGAGCCGACGGTGGAGGAGACGGTCGAGATCCTCCGGGGCCTGCGCGACGCCTACGAGGCGCACCACCAGGTGCGGTTCACGGACGAGGCGCTGGACGCGGCGGCGACCCTGTCGGACCGCTACGTCAGCGACCGCTTCCTGCCGGACAAGGCGATCGACCTGCTGGACCAGGCCGGTGCGCGGGTGCGGCTGCGCGGCCTGGGCGGTTCCACGGTCGCGATGCCGGTGCGGGACCGGATCACCAAGCTGCGCCGGGAGTTGGAGGAGGCGGTGGCGGACGAGGAGTTCGTCCGGGCCGCCAATCTGAAGACCGAGCTGCGGCAGACCGAGGACGAGCTGGCGGCGGTCGCCGAGGCCCGCGAGGAGGTCGTGGCGGTCACCGCGGACGACATCGCGCAGGTGCTCTCGGGCCGGACCGGGATCCCGGTCGCCGAGTTGAACGCGACCGAGCGGGAGCGGCTGCTCCGGCTGGAGGAGCACCTGCACGAGAAGGTGATCGGGCAGGACCGGGCGGTCACCGCGGTGGCCCAGGCGGTCCGTCGCGGCCGGGCCGGGATGGGCGATCCGGACCGCCCGACCGGCTCCTTCCTGTTCCTCGGCCCGACCGGTGTCGGCAAGACCGAGCTGGCCAAGGCGCTGGCCGCGCTGCTGTTCGGCGACCCGGACCGGATGATCCGCTTCGACATGAGCGAGTTCCAGGAGAAGCACACCGTCTCCCGGCTGGTCGGCTCCCCGCCCGGGTACGTCGGCTACGACGAGGCCGGCCAGCTCACCGAGGCGGTCCGCCGCAAGCCGTACAGTGTGCTGCTCTTCGACGAGGTGGAGAAGGCCCACCCGGACGTCTTCAACCTGCTGCTCCAGGTGCTGGACGACGGCCGGCTGACGGACGCCCAGGGGCGTACGGTCGACTTCCGCAACACCGTGCTGATCATGACGAGCAACATCGGCTCGCAGCGGATCCTCGACCACGCGGGCGATGTCGACGAGATCCGGGACGACCTGATGCGGGACCTGCGCTCGCAGTTCCGGCCGGAGTTCCTCAACCGGATCGACGAGGTGATCGTCTTCCACGCGCTCACCCGCAAGGACCTGCTGCAGGTGGTGGACCTGATGCTGGACCGCACCCGGCGCCGGCTGAAGGCCCAGGACGTCGACCTGGAGGTGACCGACGGGGCCAAGGAGCTGCTGGTGAACCTCGGCTACCAGCCGGCGTTCGGGGCCCGGCCGCTGCGCCGCACCATCCAGCAGGAGCTGGACAACCGGATCTCGGACCTGCTGCTGGACGGCACGGTCCGGGAGGGGGACACGCTGGTCGCGGAGGTGTCGGACGGGCAGCTGACGGTGAAGCTGGCGCGTCCTGAGCCGGTGGCGGAGGGCGAACCGGAGTAGCGGAGGAGGCGCGCCGGGGGACGGACACCCCGGCGCGCGCCGCCTCACGCGTCAGGGAACACCTCGCGCAGCAGCGGGTCCGGCAGGCCGCGCCGCCCCCACTCGCGCGGGTAGCCGAGCGACACCTCCTCGAACGGCACCCCGTCGTAGCTGGTCCGCCGGGGGATGTGCAGGTGCCCGTAGATCATCGTGGCGGTGTTGAACCGGCGGTGCCAGTCCGCGGTCAGCTCGGTGCCGCACCACTGGGCGAACTCGGGGTACCAGAGGATCTCGGTGGGCTGGCGGACCAGCGGGTAGTGGTTGACCAGGACCAGCGGCAGTTCGGGGTCGTGCTCGACGAGGCGCTTCTCGGTCAGCCGGACGCGCTCGCGGCACCAGGAGTCGCGGTCGGGGTACGGGTCGGGGTGCAGGAAGCGCTCGTCCGCGCAGACCACGCCGGTCTCGTAGGCGGCGGCCAGGGACTCCTCCTTGGTGGAGGTGCCGGGGGCCCGGAAGGTGTAGTCGTAGAGCAGGAACAGCGGGGCGACCGCGACCGGGCCGCCCGCGCCGGTCCACACCGGGTACGGGTCCTCGGGGGTCACCACGCCGAGCTCGCGGCACATGTCCACCAGGTGCTGGTAGCGCTCGACGCCGCGCACCTGGACCGGGTCGTTGGGGTGGGTCCACAGCTCGTGGTTGCCGGGCGCCCAGACGACCTTGGCGAAGCGTTCGGCCAGCAGGCCCAGGGCCCAGCGGATGGTGGTGGTGGACTCGGACACGTCGCCGGCCACGATCAGCCAGTCGTCGGGCGAGCCCGGGCGCAACTGCTCCACCAGGTCGCGGTTCTGCTGGTAGGAGACGTGCAGGTCGCTGACCGCGAGCAGCCGGCCTCCGGTCGGTCCGCGTCGTGTGTCGTCGGTGCGGTGGTCGCCGGTCATGTCAGCCCCCCAGATGGTCTTCCTGCCGTCCCGGCCACAGTACCGGGGTCGGGCGGCCGGAACACGGCCCTCTGGTCCGGGCTGCGGCGACAGGACCCTTGACAGGGCGTCATGTCCGCGCCAGCTTTGGGGCACCCCCACGCCGATACACACCGAGAGGTCTCTCATGAAGAAGCCGCTCATAGGCACGGCCGCCGCGCTCCTGTTCGCCGGGGCGACCGCCCTGGCGGGCGCCCCCGCCGCGACCGCGTCCACCGCCGGCACGAGTACGACCGCGACGTCGCCGCAGGCCGGGAAGGCCGCCGCCGTCACGTTCGCCGGGACGGTGGCGCTGAGCAACTGTTCCGGTTCGCTGGTCCGGTTCCCCGCCTCGACCGCCAACGACCCGGCCCTGGTGCTCTCCAACGGCCACTGCCTGGAGTCCGGCATGCCCGGCCCCGGCCAGGTGGTCACCAACCAGGCCTCCAGCCGCAGCTTCACCCTGCTCAACGCGAGCGGCGGATCGCTCGGCACGGTGAAGGCCAGCAAGATGGTCTACGGCACCATGACCGACACCGATGTGTCGATCTACCAGCTGAACACCACCTATGCCGCGATCCAGTCGCGCTACGGCATCGCCCCGCTGACCGTCGCGGCCACCCACCCCGTCCAGGGCAGCTCGATCAAGGTCGTGTCCGGGTACTGGAAGAAGATCTACTCCTGCTCGGCCGACGGCTTCGCCTACCGGCTCAAGGAAGCGGACTGGACCTTCAAGGACTCCCTCCGCTACACCTCCACCTGCAACGTCATCGGCGGCACCTCCGGCTCCCCGGTGGTCGACGCCAACAGCGGGCAGGTCGTCGCGGTGAACAACACCATCAACGAGGACGGCCAGCGCTGCACGCTGAACAACCCGTGCGAGGTGGACCAGAACGGCGCGGTGACCGTCCGCCGGGGCATCGGCTACGCCCAGGAGACGTACATCATCCCCGCCTGCTTCGGCGCCGGGAACAAGCTCGACCTCACCAGGGCCGGCTGCACCCTGCCGCGCCCCTGACCGGCACTTTTTCCCCGATGGGCCATCCGCGACCGGCGGGTGGCCCATTCGGCCGTCTACCGGACGGCCGGTCCGCCCGGCGGCGGCGCGCCGACTGCCGGAGAGTTCGGACCAGAACACCGCACAGTTCCGTTGACCCGATGGAGAGTTGATGACCACCACGATCAGAAGGCTGCTGGTCGCCGTTCTGCTGATACCGCTGCTCGGCCTCGGCCTCGCCCCGACGGCGCTCGCCCGGAGCGCCGGGACGACCGGCACCGCCGGCGCCGAGGGCGTCGCGTCCTCGGTCGCCGACGACCCGTCGGCCGACATCAAGGACCGGCTGGCCGGGATCCCCGGCATGACCGTCACCGAGGAGCAGCCCACCACCACCGGCCACCGCTACTTCCTGCTCACCTACACCCAGCCGATCGACCACGCCCGCCCCTGGCTGGGCACCTTCCAGCAGCGGCTGAGCGTGCTGCACAAGGGCTACGACCGGCCGACCGTGTTCTACACCAACGGCTACACGCTGCGCACCACGCCCTCCCGCACCGAGCCGGCCCGGCTGGTCGACGGCAACCAGGTCTCCATCGAGTACCGCTACTTCACGCCGTCCCGCCCCGAGCCCGCCGACTGGAGCAAGGCCGGCATCAAGCAGGCGGCCACCGACGCGCACCGGCTGATCACCGCGCTGAAGCGGATCTACCACCAGGAGTGGCTCTCCACCGGCGCCTCCAAGGGCGGCATGTCCTCCACCTACCACCGGCGCTACTTCCCGGACGACGTGGCCGGCACCATCGCCTACGTCGCCCCGAACGACGTCGACGAGCGCGAGGACTCCGCGTACAGCCGGTTCTTCCGCAACGTCGGGACCCCGGAGTGCCGGGCCGCGCTGACCGCTACCCAGCGTGAACTGCTGGCCCGCCGCGACCGGCTGGAGCCCCGCTACGCCGCCGACAACGCCGCCGCCGGCTCCACCTTCACCACCATCGGCAGCGCCGACAAGGCGTACGAGCTGGCCGTGCTGGACTCGGTCTGGGCGTTCTGGCAGTACAGCCTGGCGGCCGACTGCGTGAACGTCCCGGGCGCCGCCGGCACCGACGACGCGCTGTACGCCTGGCTCGACACGCAGTCCGGCATCACCGGCAACAGCGACCAGTCGCTCGCCGGGTACACCGCGTACTACTACCAGGCCGGTACCGAGCTGGGCTCGCCCTCCTTCGACGTCTCGGCCCTCAAGGGCCTGCTGCACTACGACTACAAGGAGCTGTACGCGCCGCGCACCTATGTGCCGCGTTCCATCCCGATGCGCTTCGACCCGTCCGCGATGCGCGACATCGACCGCTGGGTGCGGAACTCGGCCGAGCGGATCATCTACGTCTACGGCCAGAACGACCCGTGGGGCGCCGAGCCGTTCCGGCTCGGGTGGGGCAGTGAGGACAGCTACGTCTACACGGTGCCGGGGGGCAACCACGGCTCCAACATCGCCAAGCTGCCGGCCGACGAGTCGGCGGCGGCCACCGCGAAGGTGCTGGAGTGGGCCGGCCTCGGCGCGGACGCCTCGGCCCGCGCGCTGACCGGGCAGTACCAGGTGCCGCCGATCGGCCCGCTGGACGTCGAGGGGCTGAAGCAGGACCGCGTCCGGCTGTAGTCCGGACCGCCCGCGCCTGCGGGACCGCCCGCGCTCGCGGGACCGTACGAAGCGAGGGCCGCCCGGTGACGGGCGGCCCTCCGCCGTTCCCGGAGGCCCGGGCCCGCCGCGACCCGAAGGTGTCCGACGCCTCCCCGAAGCACTGAATCAGTGCTTCAATACTTCCATGGCCTACCGTCGCACCCCCGCCGTGCAAGCCCGCCTGGACGCCCAGCGCGAGGCGGTGCTCCAGGCCGCGGTCGGCCTGCTCGCCGAGCGCGGCTACGGCGGCTGCAGCATGGCCGCGGTGGCCGAGCGGGCCGGTATTGCCACCGGCTCGATGTACGGGCACTTCGCCAACAAGGCCGAACTCTCGGTCGAGCTCTTCCGCCGGGTGGTCACCCGGGAGGTGGCCGCCGTGCACGAGGCCGTCGCCCGGCACGACACCCCCCGGGACCGGATCGCGGCCGTCGTGGAGACCTTCGCCGCCCGAGCCCTGCGCGCCCCCCGGCTCGCCCACGCGCTGCTGGTCGAACCGGCCGACACCGTGGTGGACGCCGAGCGCCTGGTCTTCCGCCGCACCTTCCGCGATGTGCTCGCCGCCGAGATCGCCAGCGCGCTCGCCGCCGGGCGGCTGCCGCCCCAGGACCCGCAGCTGACCGCCGCCGCGATCGTCGGCGCGACCGCCGAGGCCCTCACCGGCCCGCTCGCCGCGGTACCCCCGCACGGCCCCGGGGCCGCCCCCGACGCCGTGGTCCCCGCCCTCGTCTCCTTCACCCTCCGAGCGCTTGGAGAACGCGATGACAGCGACGCATGAGGTCACCAACCAGGCCCCGCCCCCGTACGGGCACGACACCGCCGCCGACCCCGCGCTGCTCGCCGCCCTGCACCGGGCCGGCGCCGGCTGGGCCGAGCCCGAACTGCGCGCCCTCGGCCGGCTGGCCGGCTCCGAGCAGGCCGCCGAGTGGGGGCGGCTGGCCAACGAGCACCCGCCGGTGCTGCGCACCCACGACCGCTTCGGCCACCGGATCGACGAGGTCGAGTTCCACCCGTACTGGCACGAGCTGATGCGCACCGCCGTCGGCCACGGCCTGCACGCCGCGCCCTGGCGGGACGACCGGCCCGGCGCGCACACCGCCCGCGCCGCCAAGTTCCACGTCTGGAGCCAGGTCGAGGCCGGCCACACCTGCCCCGTCTCGATGACCTACGCCGCCGTTCCCGCGCTGCGTACCACCCCCGCGCTGGCCGCCGAGTTCGAACCGCTGCTCGCCGCCACCGAGTACGACTTCGGGCTGCGCGAGCCGCACGGCAAGCGCGGTCTGATCGCCGGCATGTCGATGACCGAGAAGCAGGGCGGCTCGGACGTCCGCACCAACACCACGACCGCCGTCCCGCAGCCCGACGGGGGCTACCGGCTCACCGGCCACAAGTGGTTCACCTCGGCGCCGATGTCCGATCTCTTCCTCACCCTCGCCCAGGCACCGGGCGGGCTCAGCTGCTTCCTGCTGCCGCGCGTCCTGCCGGACGGCAGCCGCAACCGGCTCCGCCTCCAGCGCCTCAAGGACAAGCTCGGCAACAAGTCCAACGCCTCCGCCGAGATCGAGTACGAGGAGGCGTACGGACTGCTGGTCGGCGAGGAGGGGCGCGGGGTGCGGACCATCATCGAGATGGTCAACATGACCCGGCTGGACTGCACGATCGGTGCCGCCGCCGGGATGCGGCTCGGGGCCACCCGGGCCGTCCAGCACGCCCTGCACCGCCGGGCGTTCGGCCGGGCGCTGGTCGACCAGCCGCTGATGCGCAATGTGCTCGCCGACCTCGTGGTGGAGTCCGAGGCGGCCACCACCGTGGCGATGCGGCTCGCCCAGGCCACCGACGCCGCCCTCGCCGGGGACGAGCAGGAGGCGCTGGTCCGCCGGCTCGGCCTGGCCGTCGCCAAGTACTGGGTCTGCAAGCGCGGTCCGGCGCACGCCGCCGAGGCCCTGGAGTGCCTGGGCGGCAACGGCTACGTCGAGGAGTCCGGCATGCCCCGGCTCTACCGGGAGGCGCCGCTGGTCTCGATCTGGGAGGGCTCCGGCAACGTCGCCGCCCTGGACGCGCTGCGCGCCATGGCCAAGCACCCGGAGACCGTCGACGCCTTCCTCGGCGAACTGGACGCGGCGGCGGGCGCCGACCGCAGGCTCGACACGGCCGTCGCCGGGCTGCGCAAGCAGCTCACCGACCTCGACCAGCTGGAGTACCGCACCCGCCGGCTGGTGGAGGCGATGGCGCTGGCCTTCCAGGGCTCGCTGCTGGTC
Organism: Streptomyces sp. XY431; assembly: GCF_001279805.1. Classification (NCBI taxonomy): domain Bacteria; kingdom Bacillati; phylum Actinomycetota; class Actinomycetes; order Kitasatosporales; family Streptomycetaceae; genus Streptomyces; species Streptomyces sp. XY431. The sequence goes on along the minus strand of NZ_LGDO01000516.1, from coordinate 22,866 downwards.
CGGTACGGGGACCCGGCGGTCGCCGACGCGTTCTGCGCCTCCCGGCTCGGCGGCGACCACGGCGCCGCGTTCGGCACCCTGCCGCCCGGCCCGGACGCTGCGGCGATCATCGACCGCGCCCGGCCGGTGCCCGCCGCATGAGCAGGTCCTACCCCGAGGCCGAGGCGGCCGGGGTGCGTGCCTTCTGGCAGCACCTCGGCCTGCCCGGCCTGATCGACGTCCACACCCACTTCATGCCGAAGAACGTGCTCGACAAGGTGTGGGCGTACTTCGACGCGGCCGGCCCGCTGACCGGCCGCCCCTGGCCGATCGCCTACCGCGAGGCGGAGGAGCAACGAGTCGCCCGGATGCGGGAGTTCGGCGTCCGGGCGTTCACCGCGATGCTCTACCCGCACAAGCCGGGGATGGCCGAGTGGCTGAACGCCTGGGCCGCGGACTTCGCCGCCCGCACCCCCGACTGCCTGCACACCGCGACCTTCCACCCCGAGCCCGGCGCGCCCGGCTACGTGGCCCGGGCGCTGGCCGACGGCGCCCGGGTGTTCAAGGCACACCTCCAGGTCGGCGGCTACGACCCGGCGGACGAACTGCTCGACGAGGTCTGGGGACTGCTCGCCGAGAGCGGCACGCCGGTGGTCACCCACTGCGGCTCCGGACCCGTCCCGGGCAAGTACACCGGCCCCGGCCCGATCGGCGCGGTGCTCGCCCGGCACCCCCGGCTGGTCCTGGTGGTGGCCCACCTCGGCCTGCCCGAGTACACCGACTTCCTCGACCTCGCCGAGCGGTACCCCGGCGTCCGGCTGGACACCACCATGGCGTTCACCGACTTCTCCGAACGGGAGACCCCCTTCCCGCCCGCCGAGCTGTCGCGGCTGCGCGCCCTCGGGGACAAGGTCCTGCTCGGCAGCGACTTCCCCAACATCCCCTACCGGTACGGGCACCAGCTGGACGCGCTGGACCGGCTCGGGCTGGGGGAGGACTGGCTGCGCGCCGTCTGCCACCACAATGCAGCCACCCTCTTCGGCATCTGACGGTCAGTCAAGATCCTTCAGTAGTGGGAGGGCCTGCCCGTGGAGGCCCGGCGCGGCGGCCAGGAAGCCGTCCGCGGCGGGCGTCCAGGCGGCCCCGGCGGCGTCCGTGACCGCCGCCCCCGCCTCCGCCGCGACCAGCGCGCCGGGCAGCAGATTGGCCGCGCCCGGAGTTCGGCGGCCGCCGGGCCGTCGTACCCGGCGAACCGCGCCATCGCCCCGGCCAGGCCGAACTCCGGGCAGGGCTCGGCCGGCCGCTGTTCGGCCAGCCGCGCGCCGACCTCCCGGACCGCCGCCTCCACGGCCGGCAGCAGCGTCCGCAGTTCCCGCACCTCGGTGTCGCCCATGGTCCCGCTCCCGTTCCTCGTGGTCATGTGGTCAAGGAGTACCGTCGGAGCGCCCGGACAGGACGTCCGGTGCGGGACGGACGACGGAGATCGGACACCATGGACGTCGCTGCTGCTGATCCGGACACCGTGCTGGACACCCTGGACCGCCGGCTGGTCTGCGCGCTCCAGGTGAACGGCCGGGCCGGGGCCGGGCGGATCGCCGAGGTGCTCGGCGTCTCCCCGCGCACGGTCACCCGCCGGCTCGTCCGGCTCCAGCAGACCGGCCTGGTCCGGGTGGTCCGGATGCCCGACGTCGAGGACGCGGCGGTCGGCGCGCTGCTGCTGCGGATCCGGGTGCTGCGGGGCAAGGGCGACGCCGTCGCCCGGGCGCTGGCCGAGCGGCCGGACGTGCCCTTCGTCGACGTCATGCTCGGCGGCCAGGAGGTCGGCGCGGTGATGCTCGCCGGGGCCGGTGTCCGCGACCGGCTGCTGCACGGGCAGCTGCCCGCCACCGCCGCGGTCACCGAGACCACCGTCCACGCCGTGCTGCACGCCTTCGCGGACGCCGGCCAGTGGCGCTCCGGCCATCTGGAGGAGGCGGAGGCGGCCGCGCTCGCCGAACCCCCGGTCGCCCGCCCCGCCGCCGGGGGCGTGTCGCTGGACGCGCTGGACCGCGATCTGCTGGCCCGGCTCGGCGAGGACGCCCGGCAGTCGCACGCGATGCTGGCGGCGGCGGCCGGCACCCCCGAGTCCACCGTCCGGCGCCGGCTGCACCGGCTGGACGGGGCCGGGCTGCTGCGCACCCATGTCAGCGTCGACCCGCGGCTGTTGGGGCTCGGGGTGGACGCCAACCTGTGGCTGGACGTGCCGCCGGGCCGGCTCGCGGCCGTCGGCGCGGCGCTCGGCCGGCACCCGCAGGTGCACGGTGTGTTCGCGACCAGCGGGCCGGCCAATCTGATGGCCGCGGTGTTCTGCCCGGACCACGGCGGCCTCTACCGGTTCGTCACGGACACCCTGGGCCCGCTGGGCGTGGGCCGCGCCGAGACGGCGATCGTCGCGCGGGCGGTCAAGCGCGCGGGCGTGCCGCTGCGGCCGCCGGGCGCCGAGGCCGTCCGGCCGCGCGCCTCCCGGCCCTGACCCGGCCGGGGCGGGGGCACGACCCCGGAGACAGGCGTACGACCCCGGAGGCGGGCGTATGACCTCGGAGGTAATCGACGGCCGTCCGCCCGCCCGGCACAGTGGTGCCCACCCGGCGGCGGAGCGCCGACCGGGATCCCACCCCACTGCCGGAGGCCGATCCGCCATGTCCGCCCACACCGTCACCACCGCCCGCCGGACCGCCCCCGCCTCCTGGACGGCGCTGCGCCGGTTCCTCGCCCTCGACGCCGTGGTCAGCGGCGGCAACGGCCTCGCCTACCTGGCCTTCTCCGGCCCGCTCGGCGACCTGTTGGGGGTGGGCCGCTCGACCCTGCTCGAACTCGGCGCCGTGCTGACGGTGTTCGGCCTGGCGGTCGGCCTGCTGGCCACCCGTCCGCAGCCGTCGCGGACCGCGGTGCGGGCGGTGGTCGACATCAACCTGGGCTGGACGGTGCTCAGCGTGGTGGCGATGGAGCTGTGGTTCGAGCCGACCACCGCCGGTTACGTCTGGATCCCGTTGCAGGCCGGCACCGTCGCGCTCTTCGCCGTCCTCCAGTTCACCACCCTCCGCCGGATCCCGGCCTGACCGCCCGCCCGCCGGAAGGGTCCTACCGCTCCGCCCCCACGGCGGCCTGGAGGAACACGACCGTCTCCGTGTCGGCCGGGAGGAAGGCCTCCAGGGCCAGCTCGGAGACGGTCACGTCCATCGGCGTGTTGAAGGTCGCGATCGTCGACAGGAAGGACAGCACCCGCCCCTCGTGCGCGATCCGCAGCGGGAGCGCGAACGGGAACAGCTCGGTGAGGTCCTCCTCGGCCTCCTCCGCCACGCCCGGGGGCTCCGGGTAGGCCCGCACCTCCTCCAGCAGCGCCCGCAGCGGCGCGGAGCGGACCAGCCCGAGCTGCCGCTCCATCCGCTCCAGCAGGTGCCGCCGCCACTGCCGCAGGTTCACGATCCGCGCCGCGAGCCCCTCGGGGTGCAGGGTGATCCGCATCGCGTTCAGCGGCGGCTCCAGCAGGTGCGGCGCGACCCCCGCCAGCAGCAGCCCGAGCGCCCGGTTCGCCGCGAGCACCCGGAAGGACCCGTCGACGACCAGTGCCGGGTACGGGTCGTGCGCGGCGAGCAGTCGTTCCACGCCGGAGCGCAGCGCCGCCATCGAGGGATCGTCCAGCCGCTTCTCCGGGTAGAGCGGCGCGTAGCCGGCGGCCAGCAGCAGCGCGTTGCGCTCCCGCACCGGGACGTCGAGGTGCTCGGCGAGCCGGAGCACGAGGTCCTGGCTGGGCCGGGAGCGGCCGTTCTCGACGAAGCTGATGTGCCGGGCCGAGGAGTCGGCCAGCAGGGCGAGCTGCAGTTGGCTGAGCCGCCGCCGTTCGCGCCAGCCGCGCAGCAGCGGCCCTATCCCCGTCCCGGTGCCGGGCCCCATCCCCGCCATGATCGTCATGGCCGGACAGTACTACTGCTGACGCGTCCGGGCTCAGGCGCCGGTGGTCGATCCCGGCCGGACGACCATCAGCACCACCACGACCGCCCAGAGCAGGTTGAACACGCCCGCCGTCATCGGCAGCAGCTTCAGCCCGCGGACGGCCCTGCCGTGCTCCTCCGCGCCGGGCTCCAGGGCCAGCGCGTCGACCGCGGCCTGCTGCGCGGGCAGCACGAACAGCAGCAGCGCGAGGGCGGCGACGGCGGTCAGCACCATGGAGGCGATCAGCCAGGACTGCCCGAGCACGTCCATCACCTGGGCGAGCCCGATGCCGAGGACCGGCACCGCGATCCCGAGCAGCGCGTAGACCTGGGTGATCCGGTGCAGCTGCCGCAGCATGCCGGCGTCGGCCGCCCGCTCGGGCCCGCCGGCCAGCGCGGCGCCCGCCCGGCGCGGGAACATGCTGACGGCCACGGCCACCGGGCCGATGAACAGCACCGAGGCGAGGACGTGCAGGCTCAGCAGGAACTTGGCCATGGCGGGCAACCCTTGTGATTCAGCGGGGCGGCCCGGCGGCGGTCGCGGCGAGGCAGCCGGGGCGGACGGTTCTCATCGCCCCGTCCAGGACGCTAACACCGCTTGTCCGACCGCCTTCCACCCAGGTCGGAGCAGCTGCGTCCCGGCCCCCGGCCCCCCCGGGTCCCGGGTCAGAGCGCGGACAGCTCCACCACCCGCGGCGGCAGCCCGCAGACCGCCGCGACGGCCGCGCCGTGCGACTCGTCGGCCCAGTCGAGCAGCTCCAGGTCCTCGAAGCGCCCGAGCAGCGGACGGCCGCCGGGCAGGTCGAGCGGGAGCGCGGAGAGGTCGACGGCGGCGAGGCCGTCCAGGGTGGTCCGGCCGACCTTGATCAGCGCCTCCTTGCGGACCCAGAGCCGGAGGAAGGCGCGGGCCGGGTCGGCGTGCGCCCGGACCTGCCGCAGCTCCTCCTCGGCGAGCACCCGGGGGGCGACGTCGAGCAGGGTGCCGCCCCGGTCGGTGAGCTCGACGTCGACGCCGATCGGCCGGTGTCCGGCGGCGGCGGCGACCACGCCCTTGGTGTGCGAGAGGCTGACCGAGATCCCGGGGTGGTCGGGCAGGTAGGGCTTGCCGTGGTCGCCCTTGCCGCAGTCGGGGCAGTGCTGCGCGAGCGTCAGCGAGGCCGCCGGGACGCCGAGCAGCCGGGCCGCGCAGAGGCGGACCAGGACGTGCCCGGCGGTGAAGTCGACCCGCCCCGACTCGTACCGGAAGCGGGCGGCGCGCTCCTTCTCGACCGCGGTGAGCAGGTGCTCCCCGGCCTCGGGGTGGCGCAGTACGTCGGCGCTCGCGGCGACGGTGGCGATCGCGTCGGAAGTCATGCCCGCGGAAGTCATGCCCCCAACCTAGCGGGGCCAGGCCGGGGCCGGGAGGACACGGCCGGTTCGCCCGAGCGGGGGATTTTCGGATCGATGCTGACGGTCTGTAGAGTACGGATGGTCCGATTTGATATCGGATGTTCTGAATCTCGGGATTCTGCGGAAACAGGCTTAATGGTCGTGGATCGACTGAAATATGGCAGGTGCTGCTCCACCTGCCTTTTCTCTGTGCGGAGGAATGTGCCGATGGATCAGGGTCAGGGGACCGGTGTGCCGGGACGCGCAAGGGCCGTGGCGGAGCGTCCGCCGTCCCCCAGGGGGCGGACCGTCCGGGTCGCGGTGGCGACCGCCGTCGCGGTACTGCCGCTGGCGGCGGTGCTGACGGTGGGTTCGGCCGCACCACTGACCCCGCCGCTGGGGCCGTGCAGCGGACCCAACTGCCCCTCCGAATGGCTGCCGCCCAACAACGGTGACTTCAAGGGGCAGGACGCCAGCATCACCGTCTTCACCGGCGGCGACTACCTGGTCGCCGGGCGGGCGGCCGAGGCCGAGGGCAGGATCGTCACCCTCGGGGACTTCACGATCGACAAGAGCGAGGGCGGCGGCGCCTTCAACGCGGGTGTGGTCGGCGTCGGCTCACGGGTGGTCCCGCCCAACGGCAGCGACTTCATGACGGTGGGCGGCAATGTCACCGTCCAGCCCGGCAACAGCCTGCTGATCGGTGGCAGTGACTCCAGGGTCCAGGCGTTCGGCAACCTGCGGTACGCGGGCACGCTCACCGGCACCGTCTCGATCGACCCGACCGGCCAGGCGATCAAGGACCCCGACGCCGCCGCGCCGTACCAGTCGGTGCTGGCGCAGATCGAGGAGGTCTCGGCCTGTGTCGGGCGGGCCGCCGCCACCGGCACCGTCGCCGTCACCAGCAGCGAGGCGACCTTCACCGGCGACGGGACCAGCGCGAAGCAGGTCTTCAACGTCACCGGGAATCTCGCCTCGCCGTCCGGCGGGCAGATCGGGCTGGTCTTCGCCAACATCCCGGCCGGTGCCACCGTCGTGGTCAACATGCTGTCGGCGGACCCGGTGATCAACACCTACACCGGGACCGGCGTCCCCGGCGACCAGACCACCGAGATGCGCTCCAAGCTGATGTGGAACTTCCCCACCTCCACCGGCGCGCAGATCCTCGGCAGCGCGCAGTTCCAGGGCTCGGTGATGGCCGGCAACCCGGCCGGCACCACGACCATCGGCATGCCGGGCATGAACGGCCGGGTGTACCTGGCCGGCAACCTGGTCCAGACCGGCAACGGCGGCTACGAGATCCACAGCTACCCGTTCGACGGGGACCTGCCGGAGTGCGAGGTGACGCCCAGTCCGTCGCCCACCTCGCCGTCGCCCTCGCCGACCTCCCCGACGCCGACCCCGACCGAGACCACCACCTCGCCGGCGCCGACCTCGCCGACGCCCACCCCGACATCCCCGACATCCCCGACCCCGACCTCGCCGACACCGACCACCAGCTCCGCCGTCCCGACCACCCCGACCACTCCGACCACCTCGCCCAGCTCCTCCAGCGCGGCGCCCACCAGTCACGGCCCGTCGAGCCACGGTCCGAGCAGTCACGGCCCGACCGGCCACCACCCCGGGCCCACCCACGGCGGCGGGGGCGGCCAGCTGCCCTCCACCGGCGCGGGCAACGCCCCGGTGGTCCTCGGTCTGGCGGGCGTGGGCCTGCTCGGCCTCGGCGCCCTCGCCGTCCTGGCCGCCCGCCGTCGCGGCCGCCACAGCTGACGCAAGCGCTGCCAGTAGCGCCCAGGGCCGCCCGGTCACTCCGACCGGGCGGCCCTGGGCGTTCCGGCGCCGCAGAGTTCAGCCCCCGGGCCGGTCCGGCCAGCCGTCGAGGCCCGCCGCCAGCAGGCCGAAGGCCGCCGTCACCGCGGCCACCACCCGCGCCCGGACGGCCTCCACCGGCTCGCCCGCCACCATGCCCCGGCGAACCTCCGCCAGCGCCGCCCGGTGCGCCCCGGCCAGCGCGCCCGCCACCAGCCGGGGCAGCGGATCGCCGGGCGCCGTGCCGGCCTCCTCGGCCAGGGCCCCGGCCAGTGCCTCCTCGGCGCGCTCGCCGAGCTCCAGCAGCCGGGCCCGGAGTGCCGGGCTGTCCTCGACCGTCCGCCAGAACGCCGTGGCCCGCGGGTCCAGCCCGTAGGTCGGCTCGGCCGCGTCCAGCCCGGCCAGGAGTTCGGCCCGGACGGCGTCCACGGGGGAGGTGCCGGGCGGCCGCTCGCGCACGACCAGGGCCAGCCGGCCGACCACCTCCTCCTGCCGGTCGAAGAAGAGGTCCTCCTTGGTCGGGAAGTAGTTGAACACCGTGTTGACGGCCACGCCGGCGGCCCGGGCCACCTCGGCCACCGTGACCCGTTCGAACCCGCGCTCGGCGAACAGCGCGGTCGCGGTGTCGGCGAGCAGGGTCCGGGTCTGCCGCTTCTTCTCCTCGCGAAGTCCCATACGGGAATCATAGTGCCGCACCAAACTTGCAGTGACACCAATAATTTCGGCTACGGTGGGCCCATGACCTTCACCTTCGGCGTCTACCCCGGTGGCCTGCTCGGCGACGAGAGCGGCGTGATCACCCCCGTCCGCCCGGACGACCCGGCGCGGATCACCGCCGCGCTGCGCGAACTCCAGGGCGCCGCACCGGCCCTGCTGGTCCGCGCCTACCGCTCGTACCCGCCGGCTCCGGCCCTGCCGCCCACCCCGGCCGAGCCGGAGCAGTACCTCGGCGAGGGGCGCCGGCTCGACCTGGTGCTCCAGTACCGCGGCCCCGGCGAGCGGCCGGACGGCTGGACCGACTTCGTCCGGCACGCGGTCCGCACCGGGGGCGAGCGGATCGGCACCCTGCAGATCTGCGAGGAGCCGAACGTCGACTCGCCGGTGCTCGACGGCTCCGCCCCGGGTGTCCTGCGGGCGCTGGTCGACGGGGTGGTGGCGGCCAAGGAGGAGGCGCTCGCCCTCGGCCTCGGCCTCGCGGTGGGGTTCAACGCGGCGTTCAGCCCGGACCCGGCCGAGCCGTTCTGGTCCGCGCTCGGCGAGCTCGCCGACGAGCGGTTCCACCGTGCGCTCGACCACGTCGGCCTGGACTTCTTCCCGGACGTCTTCCGCCCGATCCCCGCCGGGCAGCTCGGGTCGGCGGTCACGGCGGTGCTCACCGGCTTCCGGCGGGAGACCGTGGTCCGGGCCGGGATCGGGGCGGCGGTGCCGATCAGGGTCTGCGAACACGGCTGGCCGACCGGCCCGGACCGCTCCGAGCAGCGGCAGGCCGAGGTGGTCGAGGAGGTGGTCCGGACGGTCGCCGGGCTCGCCGGGGAGCTGAACCTCACCGGCTACGGGCACTTCGGCCTGCGCGACGCGGACAGCGCGGGGCCGGGCCTGTTCCACCACTTCGGCCTGCTCCGTGACGACTACACCCCCAAGCCGGCCTTCGCCGTCTACGGGCGGCTGGTCCAGGAGCTGACGGCGCCGTGACGCGAACGGCTCCGCACCCGGAACCCGGGTGCGGAGCCGTTCGCCGTCAGGAGGGCCGAGGTGCTCAGGTCACCTCGCCGCGGCGGGCGAAGCGCTCGTCCTTCCACTCGCCGCTGCCCAGCACCTCGGCGAGGTGCCGCGCGGCGTCCCACACCTCGGTGTGCGAGAGGTAGAGCGGGGTGAAGCCGAAGCGCATGAGGTCCGGCGCCCGGAAGTCCCCGATCACCCCGCGGGCGATCAGCGCCTGCACCACCGGGTAGCCGTCGGCGTGCCGCAGCGCCACCTGGCTGCCGCGCCGCTCGTGCTCGCGCGGGGTGACCACCTCGATTCCTTCGAGGTCCTCCACCAGGGCGATGAACAGATCGGTCAGGGCCAGGCTCTTCGCCCGGACGGCGGCCCGGTCGGCCCGCTCCCAGATGTCCAGCGAGGACTCCAGCGCGGCCTGGCCGAGCAGCGAGGGCGAGCTGGTGAGGAAGCGGCCGATGCCGTCCTTGGGCTCGTAGCCGGGCTCGAAGGCGAACGGGCGGGCGTGCCCGAACCAGCCGCTCAGCGGCTGCAGCGGCCCGGCCGCCAGGTGCCGCTCGGCGACGTAGAGGAAGGCCGGCGAGCCGGGGCCGCCGTTCAGGTACTTGTAGGTGCAGCCGACCGCGAAGTCCGCCCCGCTCGCGCCGAGTTCGACCGGCAGCGCGCCCGCCGAGTGGCAGACGTCCCAGATCATCAGCGCCCCGGCGGCCCGCACCCGGGCGGTGATCCCGGGCATGTCGAGGAGTTCACCGGTCCGGTAGTCGACGTGCGAGAGGACGACCGCGGCGACGTCCCCGTCCAGGTGCGCGTCCAGCTCCGCCGGGTCGACCAGCAGGCTGCGGGCGCCGGGGACCAGCCCGGTCACGCCCTCGGCGATGTAGAGGTCGGTCGGGAACGCGGCCCGGTCGCCGAGCACGGTCGAGCGGCCCGGCCGCAGCCGCAGCGCCGCCGTCAGCACCTTGAAGAGGTTCACCGAGGTGGTGTCGCAGACCACCAGCTCCTCCGGCGCGGCGCCGACCAGCGGGGCGATCCGCCGGCCCAGCCGGTACGGCTGCTCGAACCAGCCCGCGTCGTTCCAGCTGCGGATCAGCTCGCGGCCCCACTCCTCCTCGACCACCGCCCGCACCCGCTCGGGGGTGCGGACCGGCAGCGCGCCGAGCGAGTTGCCGTCCAGGTAGATCACCCCCGGCGGCAGGGAGAACTCCCCGCGGAACGCCGCCAGCGGGTCGGCGGCGTCCAGCGCCGCGCACTCCTCGCGAGTGATCATGCCCTGCCCTTTCCCGTTCCTCGTTCGTGTCCGCGGCTCCGTGCCCGCGGCGGGGTGCCCGGCGCCCGTCCGGGCGCGGTGCCCGACCGGTGCCGGCTCCCGGTTCCTGCCCGGCCGGTGCCGGTCACATCCCGTCCCGGATCTCCCACAGCTCGGGGAAGACGTCCTGCTCGGCGGAGCGGCGCAGCCAGCTCAGGCCGCTGGAGCCGCCCGAGCCGGGCTTGGCGCCCATCGCCCGCTTGACCGCCATCAGGTGGCGGTGGCGCCAGCGGGTCACCCGCTCGGCGACGTCCAGCAGCGCCTCGGCCAGCGGCCGCAGCTCGGCGTACTTCTCCTCGGCGTAGACCCGCCGCCAGGCCGCGGCGACGGCCTCGTCGCTCTGGTGGCGCCGCTCGGAGACGGTGTCCGGCAGCTCCAGGCCGCGCCGGGCCAGCAGCGCGAGCGCGTCGTCGTACAGACCGGGGGAGCGCAGCACCTCGGTCAGCTCGGCGAGCGCCGCCGGGCTGTCGTCGTACATCCGCAGCAGCGCGGCGTTCTTGTTGCCGAGCAGGAACTCCAGGTGCACGAAGGCCGAGGACTGGAAGCCCGAGGCCTCGCCGAACACCGAGCGGAAGGAGTTGAACTCCTGCGGGGTCATCGTGGCCAGCAGGTCCCAGGACTCGGTCAGCACGTCCTGGACGTGGGTGCCCCGGCGCAGCGCGGCCAGCGCGCCCGGCAGGTCGTCCGCGCGCAGCGCCCGCTGGGCGAGCGTCCACTCGTGCCGCAGCAGGCCGAACAGCAGCTCCATCACCTGGGTGGTGACGATGAACGACAGCTCGGCCGGGGCCTCGCTGAGCGGGTGCTGCAGGCTGTGCAGTTCGTCCAGCCGGGCGTAGCGCGCGTACGGGGTGCCCCGAACCGGCTCCCCGGCCCGACCGAACGACAGGTTGGGCTTCTCCACCGTGTCGTGCCCCATACCGATCCCTCCTGAAGTCACCGGCGGCGGGACCACCGGACGGGCCCGGGATCCGGTCCCGTCGCCCCGGTCCTCGCCGGGGCCCCATTGTGCGGTGGCCCGGTCCCGCATTTGAATGGGCAGCGGGCACGGCAACCTCGGTCGCGCCTGTCGTACAAGAGGTGTTTTCCTGATCCTCTTCACGATCGCAAAGCGGTGGGATCCGGCCAACCGGAGGACACCCGCACCACACCCTCGGGAGCCCGCCGTGGACACCGTCGACCGCCGCCTGCTGGCCGAGCTGCAGGCCGATGCCCGCCTCTCCTACAACGAACTCTCGCGCCGGGTGAGCCTCTCCGCACCCGCCGTGGCCGAACGGGTCCGGCGACTGGAGGCCGACGGGGTGATCGCCGGCTACCACGCCCACATCGACCTCACCCGGGCCGGCCTGCCGATCACCGCGCTGGTGCAGATCCAGTGCTACGGCCCGCGCTGCGTGCTCCGCGACCCGGAGGTGGCCCGGTGGCCGGAGGTGCTCCAGCTGCACCGGGTGACCGGCGGCGCCTGCTGCGCCCTGCTGGTCGCCGTCCCCGCGATGGCCGATTTCGAGGCCCTGATCGACCGCCTCGGCGCCTACGGCCAGCCGGCCAGCTCGATGATCCTCTCCAGCCCGGTGCCCTGGCGGCCGGTGGTCGTGCCGTGACCGGTGGACACCCGGCGCGGACGGGGTGCCGCTGGCTATAGGTTCCTGCCCATGCCGAACGACCGTCACATCCTGCTGCTCCCGGGCAGCCTGCGCGCCGGGTCCGTCAACGAGACGGTGCTGCGCACCGCCGCCGCCGTGGCGCTGGCCACCGAGGGCGTCGCGACCACCTACTACACCGGGCTGGCCGGGCTGCCGCACTTCAACCCGGACCTCGACACCGATCCGCTGCCGGAGCCGGTCGTCGCGCTGCGCGAGGCCGTGGAGGCCGCCGACGCGCTGCTGATCTGCGCGCCCGAGTACGCCGGGGCCCTGCCGGGCACCTTCAAGAACCTGCTGGACTGGACGGTCGGCGGGATGGAGATCGTGGACAAGCCGGCCGCCTGGATCAACGCCGCCGGGCCGGGGCGGGGCCTGGGCGCGGAGGAGTCGCTGCGCACGGTGCTCGGGTACACCGGGGCGGCCGTGGTGGAGGCGGCCTGTGTGCGGCTGCCGCTGGCGCGCGGGGACGTCGGCGCGGACGGGCTGGTCGCCGACCCGCTGGTGCGCGACCGGATCGCGGAGGCGCTGGTCCGGCTGGCCGCGGCGGTCTGAGCCGCCGGGCCCGCGCCGAGGGCCCGGACCTGTACCGGCGGGCGGCTCAGTGCCCGTCGGGCAGGTGCAGGCCGAGTCCGGCCAGCCCGTTCAGGAACAGCTCGACGCCGACCGCCGCCAGCAGCAGTCCGAGCAGCCGGGAGAGCACCTCCAGTGAGGTGCGGTGGCTGTGCCGCATCAGCGGGGCGAGCAGGGCGACGCAGACGTAGTTGATCAGCACCACGGCGATGTACGCGCCGGCCACGGTGGTGCGCCAGCCCCATTCGTCCTTGGTGAGCGAGGCGACCAGCACCGCGGTGACCGCGAGCGGGCTGGCCAGGTAGGGCAGCAGCAGTTCGCGGATGCCGTCCACCAGCGGCCCGGCCAGGTGCTCGTCCTCCTCGTCGGTGCCCCAGCCCAGGTGGACCCCGAAGACCAGGGCGACCGCGTAGACGAAGAAGATCAGCCCGCCCGCGAGCTGCAGCGACTGGTCGCTGATGTGGAACAGCGTGGTGACGAAGTCCGCGCTGAAGGCCATCAGAGCGCCGACCACCGCGGAGATGACGGTGCTCCACGCCGCGAGGCGCCGCAGCTCCCCGGTGGTCCGGGTCGTGGCCAGCCGGGCGAAGGACAGCAGGACCTTCGGCGGGCCGACCACGGCGAAGAAGGCGATGAAGGCGCTGCTCAGGTTGAAGACGAACATGGCCCAAGCATGGCCGCGACGATCACCGCCGCCCGGCCGCCACGCCCCCGGCCGGTTATTCCCACTCGCGCCGTCATTCGCCCGAACGGCCGCCCCGGGTCGAGTGCGGCGGCCGTTTCCGGTGCCATGGAAGCCGGACCTCCCCACCATTCGGCGGAGGGCTCCCGAAGGGGACTTCGACATGGCTCTGAACCGTAAGGACCTGGGTCTGCTGGCCCTGCGCGGCGCCGTCGGCGGCGTGCTGATCGCCCACGGCACCCAGAAGCTGTTCGGCTGGTTCGGCGGTGGCGGCCTGGACGGCACCGCCAAGGCGATGGAGGCGATGGGCTTCCATCCGGCGCGCCAGAGCGCCCTGGCCGCCGGTCTCGGCGAGGCGGGCGGCGGCGCGATGCTGCTGGTCGGGCTGGCCACCCCGGCGGCCGGCGCGGTGGTGGCCGGAACCATGGCCGGCGCGGTCGCGGTGCACGCCCCGGCCGGCTTCTTCGTGATGTCCGGCGGCTACGAGTACCCGGCGTTCCTGGGCGCGACCGGGCTGGCGCTGGGGCTGGCCGGTCCCGGCCGGTACTCGATCGACCACCTGACCGGGCACGCCTTCGACCAGCCGTGGGTCGGAGCGCTGGCCTTCGTGGCGAGCGCGGCCTCCGCGTACGGCGTGGTGGCCCGCCGCCGGCATGCCGTCCGGCTGGCGGAGGAGCGCGCGGCGGTGGAGGCGGACACCCAGGACGGCGCCGGGCTCTCCTGAGGCCGCCCGCTCCCGACCCGCCTCCGACCCGCCCCGGAACCGCCTCCGAACCGCCCCGGAACCGCCCCGGAACCGCCTCCGAACCGCCCCCGGATCACTCCCGGATCACGCCCGAACCACTCCTGAACCGCCCCGTCCGGCGCCGTCCGGTGCCGCCCGGCCGGGCTCACCCGAACGCACCACCCCTGTTGGCGAGCGTCTCCCGGCCCCCGGAACGTGGGCGGGGAGGCGCGCCGGGCCCCCGGCGCCGGCCAGAATCGAGGACCCCGATGGACCGCCAGCCGCTCCGCCGCACCGCGGCTCCGCCCCGCCGGACCGCCGCCACCTCCGTCACCGCCGCCACCACTGCCACTTCCACCACCACCCCGCGCCCGTCCGCGCCGCCGCCGCGCCGGACCGCCGGGGACCCGCAGGCCCCCGCCGTCCGCCGGCCCGGCCGCGCCGTGGCCGCGGTCGTGGGCGCCGCCCTGCTCGGCGGGGCCGCGCTGGCGGGCTGCTCCTCGGACAGCACGGCGGGCAGCGCGATCTCCTCGGCCGCCGGGCAGGTGGGGTCGGGGATCGCAGGGGCGGCCTCCGCCGCCGCCTCGGCCGCGAGTTCGGCGCTCGCCTCGGCGGCCGGCGGGCTGTCCTCGTCCCTGGCCTCCGCGGCCTCCTCCGCCCAGGCCGCGGCCTCCTCGGCGCTCGCCGGGGTCAAGGGCGGCCTGGACGCGAAGACGGACGTCTCGGCGGGGGCGGTGTCCTTCACGGACGGCAAGGCCCAGACGACGCTGACCGTCACCAACCACGAGACGCAGGGCAGCAACAAGTACGTGATCCAGGTCAACTTCACCGACGACAGCGGCAATGTGCTGGACGCGACCGCGGTGACCGTGTCGGACGTCGAGGCCGGGAAGAGCACCGAGGCGAAGGCGACCAGCAACCGGGACCTCTCGGGCTCGGTGAAGGCCGTGGTCGCCAATGCCGTCCGCTACTGAGCGGACCCGGCCGGCTCCGGGCCGGCCGTCCGACCTCCTCCGCCCCCGCTGACCCGCAGGTCAGCGGGGGCGGACCGGTTCCGGGGGAACCTTAACGGCGGCTCAAGGCTCAACATCACCCCTTGACGGGGTAGTTGGTCTAGTCCATTTTAGTGCCCAGGTGCAGGGAGCCCCTGAGCCGGCGTCAGCGGTTCGCCGCTGACGCCGGTTCGGCATATCCCGGCGTCCGTCACGGCATGTTCCGTTCGATTCCCCCATCCCGTTCTGTCATGTCCTGGTCGTACGGCCCCACCCCGTGCGCGCGTTCCCGGACCCGGCGGAATCCCCCACACCAGGAGTCACGCACCCATGCTCCGTTCACGCATCGAAAGGGCCGGGGCCCCGGTTCAGGAGGGCGGCCGTCGCAAGCGGTCCAAGAGCCTGACCGCGATCGCCGCCGGCACCACGGCGTCCCTGCTGCTCGGCGCGGGTCTCGCGCTCACCGGCGGCGCCACGGCCAACGCCGCCGTCACCAACTCCACCGGCGCGCCCGCCACCAGCGGCGGCATCAAGGTGGCCTACTTCGACCAGTGGTCGATCTACGCGAACGGGTACTACCCGAAGACCATCCAGGACACCGGCGTGGCCGGGAAGCTGGACTACCTGATCTACTCGTTCGCCAACATCAACCCCACCAGCCTCACCTGTTTCGAGGCCAACAAGGCGGCGAGCCAGGACGAGAACAACCCCAACGCCGGTGACGGCGCGGGCGACTCCTTCGCCGACTACCAGAAGAGCTTCGGTCCGGACATCTCGGTCGACGGCGTCGGCGACGTCTGGGGTCAGCCGATCGTGGGCAACTTCAACCAGCTGAAGAAGCTGAAGGCGAAGAACCCCAAGCTCAAGGTCCTGATCTCGCTGGGCGGCTGGACGTACTCCAAGTACTTCTCGGCGGCGGCCGCCTCGGACGCCTCGCGCAAGAAGCTGGTCTCGTCCTGCATCGACATGTTCATCAAGGGCAACCTGCCGGTCGAGGCCGGCTACGGCGGCCCGGGCTCGGCGGCCGGCATCTTCGACGGCATCGACATCGACTGGGAGTACCCGGGCGGCGGCGGCCACACCGGCAACCTGTCGAGCCCGAACGACAAGCAGAACTTCACCCTGCTGCTGAAGGAGCTGCGCGAGCAGCTCGACGCGCAGGGCAGGACCGACGGCAAGAGCTACTACACCGCGGCCGCGGTGGGTGCCGGCCAGGACAAGATCAAGAACGTCGAGACCGACAAGATCGGTCAGTACCTGTCGTTCCTCGACATCATGACGTACGACATGCACGGTGGCTGGGAGTCCAAGGGCCCGACCAACCACCAGGCCCCGATCTACGCCGGTCCGAACGACCCGATGACCCCGGTCCCGGGCGGCACCGGCAAGTACTCGGTCGACTCGGCCGTCAAGGCCTACACCGCCGGTGACCAGCAGTACGGCATCCCGGGCGGCTTCCCCGCGAACAAGATCAACGTGGGTGTGCCGTTCTACTACCGCGGTTGGACCGGCGTCCAGAACAACGGCAAGAACGGTCTCTTCCAGCCCGCCACCGGCCCCGCCGCGGGTGCCTCCATGTCGGGCAACGTCGCGGGCATCCAGATGTACAAGGAGCTGGCCGGCTTCGTCGACAACCCGGCGAAGACGTACTGGGACGAGGACGCCAAGACGACCTACTTCTACGACGGCAGCACCTTCTGGTCCGGTGAGGACGCCCGCTCGATCCAGGCCAAGCTGGACTACGCGCACTGCAACGGCCTCGGCGGCTCCTTCGCCTTCTCGCTGTACGACCTGGGCACCAAGACCAGCCTGTTCGACAAGATGGTCGAGGCCACCAACGGCTCCGCCGCGGGCTGCCCGGCGCCGCCGGTGACCACGCCGCCGACGACCCCGCCGACCACGCCGCCGACCACCCCGCCCACGACCCCGCCGACCACGCCGCCCACGACTCCGCCCACCACGCCGCCGACCACCCCGGCCGGCTGCGCGGGCGCCCCGAGCTGGGACGCGGCCGCCACTTACGCGACCTCGACCAAGGTCTCCTGGAAGGGTCACTACTACACCAACAAGTGGTGGACCAAGGGCGACGACCCGAGCGCCAGCGGCGCCTGGGGTGTCTGGACCGACAACGGCCCCTGCTGACCCCGTAGTACCGACCGGGTGAGGACCTGACGGACCCTCGCACCCGTCGCACCGAGCGTCCGGCCCGCCGGGGGACACCCCCGACGGGCCGGACGTTCTTCTGTTGCCCCGGGGTGCGTCAGCCCTGGTCGGCGGCGCGCGCCGGGGTGTCCGGCCGGCTCTCCTCGATCCGCCGCAGCATCCGGGCCAGCATCCCGGCGAGCACCGCGCGGTCCTCGCCGACGACGTCCTGGAGCAGCTCCTCCTCGAAGACGGCGGCCATCCGCATCGACTCCAGCCACTTGTCCCGGCCGAGGTCGGTCAGCTCGATGATCACCCGGACCCGGTTGGCCTCGTCCCGGTCCCGGGTGACCAGGCCCTCGGCGACCATCCGGTCGACCCGGTGGGTCATCGCGGCGGGCGTCAGGCCGAGCCGCTTGGCCAGCTCGCCCGGTCCGAGCCGGTACGGGCTGCCGGACACCACCAGCGCCTTCAGCACCTCCCACTCCGCGGAGGTGATTCCCAGCACAGTGAGCTGCCGGTCGTAGGCGACGGTCATCCGCCGGGCGACCCGGGAGAGGGTCTGCACGATGGTCTCGACCTGGGGGTCCACGGTGGGGAATTCCCGCTGGTAGAGCGCCACCTGCTCGGCGATGCCCAGCTCGCGGGCGGTGGCCGGCGCGGGCTTCTCTGCAGTCATGCGGACCAGTGTCGCATGTGGAGTGCACTCCTTAAGACTTTGACTCGGCACTCTTCCGGTGCTAAGACTTTAGAGTCAAACTTTAGCTCTTAAGTCTTCTGGTCTTAAGAGTATCCAGTGAAAACTGACGAAGCCCTGACGGGCGGAGTCCACAGGAAGGGGTGTGCACGGTGACCGGCACGGTGAAGCAGCAGAGGCAGCAGCGACGTGGGGCGGGCGGCCCGCTGCGCCGCGTCCAGATCGGGAACGCGCTCAGCGCGTTCGGCAGCGGGTTCACGATGCCGTACATGTTCGTGTACGTGGACCAGGTGCGCGGGCTGGGCGCGCTGGCCGCCGGGATGGTGTTCACCGTCTTCGCGCTGGCCGCGCTCGCCGTACTGCCGTTCACCGGCCGGGGCATCGACCGCTACGGCCCGCGCCCGGTGCTGCTGGCCGGCGCCGCGCTGGCCGCCACCGGCGCGTTCGCCTTCGGGCACGCCACCGGCACCCCGGCCCTGCTGGTCTCCTCGTTCCTGTTCGGCGCGGGTGTCACCACCTGCCAGCCGGCGCTCGCCACCATGATCGTCCGCTGCTCCACCGCCGCGACCCGCTCGCACGCCTTCGCGCTCCAGTTCACCCTGATCAACCTGGGCATGGGCATCGGCGCGCTGGTCGGCGGGCAGATCGTGGACGTCGCCGACCCGGCCAGCCTGACCCGGCTGTTCACCATCGAGGCCGTGACCTTCCTCGGTCTCGCCCTGGTGACCGGCACCGCGCGGATCCCGAAGGCCGCGCCGGTGCTCGTCCAGGACGGCGCCGACGCCCCGCGGGGCCTGCGCGCCCTGGTCGCCGACAAGGCCATGGTCCGGCTCTGCGTGCTCGCCGGGCTGATCTTCTTCACCTGCTACGGCCAGTTCGAGTCCGGCGTCGCGGCCTTCGCCACCGACACCGTCGGCACCGCCCCGTCCACCCTGGGCATCGCCATCGGCGCCAACGCGCTGACCATCGTGGTGCTGCAGATGTTCATGGTGCGGATCACCGCCCGCCGCCGCCGCACCACCGCGATGGCCGCCGCCGGCGTGGTCTGGCTCGGCGCCTGGGCGATGGCCCTGGTGGCCGGTCTGGTCCGGACCGAGGCGATGGCCGCCACGGTCGCGATCGTCTCGATCTACGCCCTGTTCGGCGTCGGCGAGTCGCTGCTCGCCCCGACCATGGGCCCGATGGTCGCGGACCTCGCCCCGGCCCGGCTGCTCGGCACCTACAACGCCGGGTACGCCCTGGTGAAGCAGATCGCGATCGCTGTCGGCCCCGCCGTGGGCGTGCTGCTGGTCGGCTCCGGCACCTGGCCGGTCTACCTGGCGGCGATGGCCGGCTGCACCGTGCTGGTCGTGGTCCAGGCGCTGCGCCTGCGGCCGTACCTCACCGCGGCCCAGGACAACGCGGCCCCCTCGGCCGGGGACGAGCAGGCCCCCGCCACCCCGGTCCGCACCCCGGCCCGGCCGGTCCGGGAGCTCCAGGCCGCCGCCTGACCCCGCCGCTCGACCGCCCGCGACGGGCGCCGGACAGGTCACCTGTCCGGCGCCCGTCGCGCTTGGTTTCGCGCCCACCGGCACATAGTGTCGGTGGCTGTTGACCGTCCGGCCCGACCCCCTCGGGGCCGGCACCCGGCGAGAACGGCGAAGCGGCGAGGCTACCGAGACCATGACCCAAGCGGCGCTCACCCACCCACCGGCCGCGACGGAGCCCGCCGCCCCGGCACCGGAGCGGCGAGGGCTGCCGCGCCTGGCGGCGGCCCGTTGGGACTGGCTCGGGCCGATCGCGGTGGCGCTCTTCGCCGGTCTGCTGCGGTTCTGGAACCTCGGCCACCCCAACGCCTTCGTCTTCGACGAGACCTACTACCCCAAGGACGCCTGGTCCCTGCTGCGGCAGGGCTACGAGGGCACCTGGCCGGAGCACGCGAACGAGCAGGTGCTCGCCGTCCCGCAGCAGATCCCGCTCACCTCGGCGCCCGAGTTCATCGCCCACCCGCCGCTCGGCAAGTGGGTGATCTCGCTCGGCGAGTGGGCCTTCGGACTGCACCCCTTCGGCTGGCGGTTCATGACCGCGCTGCTCGGCACCCTCACCGTGCTGATGCTGGCCCGGATCGGCCGCCGGCTCTTCGGCTCCACCCTGATCGGCTGCACCGCCGCCCTGCTGATGGCCGTGGACGGCCTGCAACTGGTGATGAGCCGGGTCGGCCTGCTCGACGGCGTCCAGATGTTCTTCGTCCTGGCCGCCTTCGGCGCGCTGCTGATCGACCGCGACCACGCCCGGGCCCGGCTCGCCGCCGTCCTCCCCGACCGGGGCGGGGACACCGTCCGGCTGGGGTGGCGGCCCTGGCGGATCACCGCCGGCGTCTGCCTGGGCGCCGCCGCCGGCGTCAAGTGGAACGGCGTCATGGTGCTGGCCGCCTTCGGTGTGCTCACCGTGCTGTGGGACCGGTCCGGCCGCCGCTGGGCCGGTGCCCGCCGACCCTGGCGCTCGATGCTCCGCCGGGACGCCGGGCCCGCCTTCCTCGCCACGGTCGGCGCCGCGTTCGTCGTCTACGTCGGCGGCTGGGCCGGCTGGCTGTTCACCGGCGGCGGCAAGGGCGCGACCGGCGGCGGCTTCGACCGGCACTGGGCCGACGACCGGGCCGGGCTGTCCCCGGACAGCTTCCTCGGCGTCCCGCTGCCGCAGCTCCCGATGGGCTGGGTGCCCGCGCCGCTGCGCAGCCTCTGGCACTACCACGCGCAGATGTACGACTTCAACACCGGCCTCAGCAGCCCGCACACCTACCAGTCCAACCCGTTCAGCTGGCTGGTCCAGGGCCGGCCGGTCTCGATGTACTGGGAGCAGGTGCCGGCCGGCCAGCGCGGCTGCACCGCGTCCGGCGGCTGCGCGGCGCAGATCCTCGGCCTCGGCACCCCGCTGCTCTGGTGGACGGCCTGCTTCGCGCTGGTCTACCTGCTCTGGCGGTGGGCCTTCCGCCGGGACTGGCGCTCCGGCGCGGTGCTGTGCGCGGTGGCCGGCGTCTACCTGCCGTGGTTCCAGTACCAGGAGCGGACGGTCTTCTCCTTCTACATGGTGGTGCTCGTCCCCTTCCTCTGCCTGGCCGTCGCGCAGATGCTGGGCGCGCTGCTCGGCCCCGAGGGCTGCCCGCCCGAACGGCGCCGGATCGGCGCGGCCGGGGCGGGGCTGATCGTGCTGGCGATCATGGCCTGCTTCGCCTTCTTCTACCCGCTGTACACGGCGGAGGTGATCCCGATGACGTCCTGGCAGGACCGGATGTGGTTCACCACCTGGATCTGACCGGTGCCCGGTGTCCCGTCGGCCGCCGGCGGGGGACAGCTGCTGCCGGTGACCCCGGCGCTGGGCGCGGTCACCGCGGTGCTGCTGCTGGCCGCCGTCGCGGTCGCGGGGTGGGGCCGGCTCGGGCACGGGCACGCCGTGCTGCGGGCCGGGCTGCGCGCGGTGGTCCAGCTCGCCGCCGTCGCGCTGGTGATCGCCTGGGTGGTCGACTCGCTGTGGTGGTCGGCGCTGTTCGTGCTGCTGATGTTCACGGTCGCGGTGCGGACCGCCGGGCGGCGGATGGTGCCCGACCGGGGGCGGGACTGGCTGTGGGCGGCCGCGCCGATCGGCGCCGGGGTGCTGCCGGTGCTGGTGCTGCTGCTCGGCAGCGGGCTGCTGCCGGCGAAGGGCCTGTCGGTCATCCCGGTCGCCGGCATCCTGATCGGCGGCGCGCTGACCGCCACCTCGCTGTCCGGGCGGCGCGCCCTGGACGAACTGCGCCAGCGGCACGGCGAGGTGGAGGCGGCGCTGGCGCTCGGCTTCGAGGAGCGGGACGCCCGGACGGAGATCTGCCGGACGGCCGCCGCCACCTCGCTCGTCCCGGCGCTCGACCAGACCCGGACGGTGGGCCTGGTCACGCTGCCGGGGGCGTTCGTGGGCATGCTGCTCGGCGGGGCCTCGCCGGTCCAGGCGGGCGCGGTGCAGCTGTTCGTGCTGGTGGCGCTGCTGGCGGTGGAGTCGACGGCGGTCGTGGTGGTGCTGGAGCTGGTCGGCCGGGGGCTGGTCCGCGCCAGCGGCCCCTCCGGGTCCGCGCCGGGCGGGCGGGAGCGGTGATCGGGTAGGCTTGGCCGAGTTGAAGGGGAGTAGCCCTCCACCGGACCGTCGACATACTGGCCCCTCGGGGCCCGGCGCCCGGGGCACCGCGGATTCCGTCCGACGGGTGCCGGCGAGACCTTCGGCCGCAGTGCTGTGTACGTGGGCGCGTCCTTGCGTCCCACGTGTCTTCCAACCAGCGCTGTCGGGCCGGAGCGACCCCTGACGGAGCTGCCCGCGGTCCGGCAGCCCGAACCGAGGGACACCACCCCCGATGAGCCTGACCGTCGCCGCGATCACTTTCGGCATCGTCTTCCTGGCCGAACTGCCCGACAAGACCGCCCTGGCCAGCCTGATGCTCGGCGCCAAGTACCGGGCGAGCTACGTCTTCGCCGGGATCGCCGCCGCCTTCGCCCTCCAGGTGGGTATCGCCCTGGTCGCCGGGCAGCTGCTGTCGCTGCTGCCGCAGCGCTGGGTCGAGGGTGTCACCGGTGTGCTGTTCCTGGCCGGCGCGGCGATGCTGCTGTTCCACGGCGGGGGCGACGAGGAGGACGGGCACGCCGCCAAGGAGCCGTCCGCGAACAGCTTCTGGAAGGTCGCCGGGGCCAGCTTCGTGGTCGTGGCGATCGCCGAGTTCGGCGACCTGACGCAGATCATGACCGCCAACCTGGCCGCCAAGTACGCCGACCCGCTGGCCGTGGGCCTGGGCGCCTGGCTGGCGCTGTGCGCGGTCGCGGGGATCGCGATCCTGGGCGGGCAGAAGCTGCTGAAGCACGTGCCGATGAAGATGATCATCCGGGTGGCGGCGGGGATCATGGTGCTGATGGCCGCGTTCAGCATCTTCAAGGCGATCACGGGCTGACGGCCCTGGGGCCCCGGGGTCAGCAGCCGGTGCGCTTCTCCAGCGCGGCCCGGGTGTTGGCCCCGTAGACGCCCTTCTTGTCGCCGTGGACGCCCTGCATGCTCTGGAAGTACGACACGAAGTACTCGGTGTCCCCGTCGAAATAGCCGTTCACGGGGATGTCCGGCGCCATCCAGCACATCACCACGGCGAGCTTCTGCTGCATGGTCTGCACGTCGGTGCCCTGCATGCCGTACTGCAGCACCCGGATCGTGGGGGTCGGCGTCGGTGTGGGCGTGGTGCTGGGGCTCGCCGTGGCCGTCGGGGTCGGGGTCGCCGAGGGGGG
>NZ_LGDO01000515.1:0-35526 GCF_001279805.1 Streptomyces sp. XY431 | reverse complement strand
CCTGAGCCCCCCTCGCACCCGCCCCCGCGGCCGTCAAGGAAACGTCAGGAGCGGGACGTGGAGCGTCAGGAACCCGTACGGACCAGCGATGACACCGGGGCGCGGCCCGCAGGATCGGAACAACCGATCGACTGCGGAGGTCCCGTCCGATGTCCAGCCCCCTCTCCCCGGCCCTCGCCGCCGAGCCCGAGCCGCCGGATACCGGCGCCGCGGCGTCCGACGGGGGCGGTGACGAGCGGCACCGGCTGACGGTGTCCGGCGGGCTGGCGGCGCTCTCCCTGGACGCGATGGCCTCGGTGGCCTACGGGCCGGAGTCGATCGTGCTGGTGCTCGCGGCGGCCGGGGCGTACGGGCTCGGGTTCACCCTGCCCGTCACGGCGGCGATCGCGGTGCTGCTGGCGGTGCTGGTGGCCTCCTACCGGCAGGTGATCGCGGCGTTCCCGGACGGCGGCGGCTCCTACGCGGTGGCGAAGGCGCACCTGGGCCGGCGGACGGCGCTGACGGCCGCGGCCTCCCTGGTGATCGACTACGTGCTGAACGTCGCGGTCTCGGTGACGGCCGGTGTGGCGGCGCTGACCTCCGCGGTGCCTGGCCTGTACGAGGACCGGGTGTGGCTGTGCCTGGGCGTGCTGGCGCTGGTGACGGCGGTGAACCTGCGCGGGATCGCCGAGTCCGCCCGCTGGTTCATGGTGCCCACGGCCGTCTTCGTGCTGTCGATCCTGGCGATCGTCGTGGTCGGCCTGTTCCGGGACGCGCCCGCGAGCACCGAGGCCGCCACCGGGCACGCCTCGGTGCTGACGGAGAACGCCACGACGGTCGGCGCGCTGCTGCTGCTCAAGGCCTTCGCGGCCGGCTGCTCGGCGCTCACCGGCGTGGAGGCGGTGGCGAACGCCGTCCCGTCCTTCCGCACGCCGGGCGTGAAGCGCGCCCAGCGCACCGAGGTCGCGCTCGGCGCGCTGCTCGGTGTGATGCTGATCGGACTGGCGGTACTGATCGGCCGCTTCCACCTCCAGCCGGTCGAGGGTGTCACCGTGCTCGCCCAGCTCGCCGACGCCTCGCTCGGTCACGGCGCCGGCTTCTACGTCGTCCAGTTCGCCACCGTCGTCCTGCTCGGCCTGGCCGCCAACACCTCCTTCGGCGGTCTGCCCGTCCTGCTCCACCTGCTGGCCCGCGACAACCACCTGCCGCACGTCTTCGCCCTGCGCGCCGACCGCCAGGTGCACCGCCACGGCGTGCTGTTCCTGGCCGCCGTCTCGGCCGTGCTGCTGCTCGCCTCCGGCGGCGACGTCAACAGCCTGGTCCCGCTCTTCGCGATCGGCGTCTTCGTCGGCTTCACCGTCTGCCAGGTCGGCATGGTCCGCCACTGGGTGCAGGAGAAGCCGTCCCACTGGCGGGCCAAGGCCGCCCTCAACGGCTTCGGCGCGCTGCTCACCGGCACCGCCGCCCTGGTCGTCACCGGCACCAAGTTCACCGAGGGCGCCTGGGGCATCTGCCTGGCCCTGCCCCTGCTGGTGCTGCTCTTCGAGGCCGTCCACCGCAGCTACGCCCGGATCGGCGAGCGCCTGGAACTCGGCCGCGTCCCCGGCCCGCTCACCCCGCAGCGCAGCCTGGTCGTCGTCCCGGTCACCGCGATCACCCGCCTCACCCGCGACGGCCTCTCCGCCGCGCTCTCCCTCGGCGACGAGGTCATGGCCGTCACCGTCGTCCACGACCCCGCCGAGACCGAGACGCTGCGCCGGGACTGGGAGCTGTGGGCCCCGGGCGTCCCGCTGGTGGAGATCCCGGACGGCCACCGCCGGCTGGGGCAGCCGATCGCGGCCTTCGTCAACGAGCTCGCCACCGAGCACGCCTACGACCGCCTCACCGTCCTCATCCCCGAGGTCGAGCCGTCCCGTTTCTGGCAGCGCGCGCTGCAGAACCGCCGCGGCGCCGTCATCGACC
This sequence comes from Streptomyces sp. XY431, assembly GCF_001279805.1. Classification (NCBI taxonomy): domain Bacteria; kingdom Bacillati; phylum Actinomycetota; class Actinomycetes; order Kitasatosporales; family Streptomycetaceae; genus Streptomyces; species Streptomyces sp. XY431. The sequence goes on along the minus strand of NZ_LGDO01000515.1, from coordinate 33,585 downwards.
GGGCCCTGCGCCGGCACACCGACGCGGTGGTCTGCCGGCTCCGGATGCGGATGTAGCTCCGGACGCGGATGTGACGAGGGTCCAGGCGTGCGGGGGGATTAATGGCTTATGCCCGGATGTAAGAGAGCCGATCGTCATATCTTGACGATGTCTTAACGGCCCCTCCGGCAGCCCCCGAAACGCCTCCACCGCGCCCGGCACGCCCCGCCCATAGCGGCTCCGACCTGCGGAAACATCCCGCCGCTCGGGCGTGCCGGGCGTCCCGCGCACGCCACGACGGCCCATTGCGCGCCCGGTGTGCGCCCTTACGCTCGCCCATGTGTTCAACCTGCCCCAGGCGCTCAAGCGCCTAGTGATCGGCCGGGCCATGCGCAGCGAGGAGCTCGGCGAGACGCTGCTCCCCAAGCGGCTGGCCCTGCCGATCTTCGCCTCCGACCCGCTCTCCTCGGTCGCCTACGCGACCCAGGAGATCCTGCTGGTGCTCACCGTCGGTGGCGCCGCCTTCCTCAACCTGACCCCGTGGGTCGCGGCCGGTGTGGTCGCGCTGATGGCGGTCGTGGTGATGTCCTACCGCCAGGTCGTGCACGCCTACCCCAGCGGAGGCGGCTCCTACGAGGTGGTGTCGCGCAACCTGGGCGCCAACTCGGGCCTGGTGGTGGCGGCCTCGCTGCTGGTCGACTACGTGATGACGGTCGCCGTCTCGGTGGCCTCCGGCGTGGACAACATCATCTCCGCGCTGCCCTCGCTGGCGGACCACCGGGTGGAGCTGGCGGTCGGCTTCGTCGTCCTGCTGATGGCGGTGAACCTGCGCGGTGTCCGGGAGTCCGGCAAGGCCTTCGCCGCGCCGACCTACCTGTTCATCGGCGGCATCCTGCTGATGGTGGTCACCGGGCTGGTCCGGGTGGCGCTCGGGGACGCCCCGGTGGCGGCCAGCGCCGCGTACGGGATCGTGCCGGAGGACGGCAAGGACACCCTGGCCGGACTGGGGCTGCTGATGCTGGGCCTGCGCGCCTTCGCCTCCGGCTGCACGGCGCTGACCGGGGTGGAGGCGATCTCCAACGGCGTGCCGGCGTTCCGGGCGCCGAAGTCGAGGAACGCCGCCGCGACCATGGCCGTGATGGGCACCACGGCGGTGGTGATGTTCATCGGCATCACCGCGCTGGCGCTGATCTCCAAGGTCCACATCGCCGACAACGCCTGCCACCTCACCGGCTTCCCCGGGGACTGCGCGACCGCGCCGCAGCAGACCGTGATCGCCCAGCTGGCGGCGGCGATCCTCGGCGGGGACGGCAGTGTCCTCTTCTACTTCATCCAGGCGGTCACCGCGCTGGTGCTGATCCTGGCGGCCAACACGGCGTTCAACGGCTTCCCGCTGCTGGCCTCGATCCTGGCCGAGCACCGCTACCTGCCCCGGCAGATGCACACCCGCGGCGACCGGCTGGCCTTCTCCAACGGCATCATCGCGCTCGCGGTGGTGGCCGGCGGCCTCCTCTGGCTGTACGACGCCGACGTCACCAGCCTGATCCACCTCTACATCCTGGGCGTCTTCACCTCCTTCACGCTGTCGCAGATCGGCATGGTGAAGCACTGGAACCGGGCCCTGGCCACCGAGACCGACCCGGCGGTGCGGGGCGCCGCCCAGCGCTCCCGGGTGATCAACTTCTTCGGCGCGGTCACCACCGCGCTGGTGCTGGTCATCGTGCTGCTGACCAAGTTCACCCAGGGCGCCTGGCTGGCCGTGGTCGCGGCGGCGGTGCTGTGGGTGATGATGCGCGGCATCCGGCGGCACTACGACGGCGTCGCCGAGGAACTGGCGGTGGACGACCCGGAGGCCGAGTCGGTGCGGCCGTCCCGGGTGCACGGCATCGTCCTGGTCTCCAAGGTGCACAAGCCCACCCTGCGGGCGATCGGCTACGCGCAGGCGTTCGCGCCGGACTCGCTGGAGGCGCTCACGGTCGCGGTCGAGCCCGACGCCACCGGGGAACTGGAGCGCCGCTGGGACGAACTGGCCCTGCCGGTGCCGCTCAAGGTGCTGGACTCGCCGTACCGGGAGATCACCAAGCCGGTGGTCCAGTACGTGCGGGACTACCGGCGGACCAGCCCGCGGGACGCGGTGGCGGTGTTCATCCCGGAGTACGTGGTCGGGCACTGGTGGGAGCACCTGCTGCACAACCAGTCGGCGCTCTGGCTGAAGAGCCGGCTGCTGTTCACCCCGGGGGTGATGGTGATCAGCGTGCCGTGGCAGCTGACCTCCTCCAACCGGGCGAACCGGCCCTCGGGGCGCGCCCCGGGCGCGGTCCGGCGCGGTGAGCCGGCGGTGCGGCGGGAGCGGGAGAAGCTCCAGGCCCCCGAGCACGCGTAGGCACGGCGGACGGCGTACGCCGGACCGCAGACCGCAGGCCCCGGACAGCACCCGCTGTCCGGGGCCTTGCCGCACCCGGTCACGCACCCGGTCACGCACCCGGTCACGCACCTGGTCACGTACCTGGTCAACGCACCCGGTCACAGCCCGGACAAGCCCCCGTATGGAGCCCGTCAACAATCGAACGGGCGCCGTATGGAGGGCGTCAAGAACGCCGTTGACGCTCCGTGAGCGCGATTGGCTGGGCCTTGCCGGCCTCTCCGCCGGAGCCGTGCCGGCACACGAACGCGGGCCGCGGCCACCTCCGAACCACCGTGGTGGAGTCCATGTCCGATCTCATCTACGTCGTCGTCACGGTCGCCGTGTTCGGCGTCATCGCCCTGATCGCGCGGGGGGTGGAGAAGCTGTGAGCGCTGAGAACGTCGCAGGTCTCATCGTGGCCGTGGCCCTCGTCGGCTACCTCATCCTCGCGCTGATCTACCCGGAGAAGTTCTGACATGAGTTCGACTCTCGCGGGCTGGCTGCAGGTCCTCGCCCTGGTGGGCGCGCTGGCCCTGTGCTACCGCCCCCTGGGCGACTACATCGCCCACACCCTCACCACCTCCAGGCACCTCAGAGCCGAGAAGGCCCTGTACAAGGTGATCGGCGTGGACGCCGACGCCGACCAGCGCTGGCCGGTCTACCTGCGTTCGGTGCTGGCCTTCTCGGCGGTGTCCGTCCTCTTCCTCTACACCCTGATCCGGGTGCAGCAGTGGCTGCCGCTGGGCCTGGGCGTCGACCAGATGCCCGGCCACCAGGCGTGGAACACCGCGATCTCCTTCGTGGCCAACACCAACTGGCAGTCCTACAGCGGCGAGGCCGCGATGGGGCACCTGGCCCAGATGGCCGGCCTGGCGGTGCAGAACTTCGTCTCCGCGGCCGTCGGCATCGCGGTGGTCGCCACCCTGATCCGGGGCTTCACCCGCAACCGCACCGACCGGCTGGGCAACTTCTGGGTGGACCTCACCCGGATCAGCGTCCGGCTGCTGCTGCCGATCTCGATCGTGTTCGCGCTGGCCCTGGTGGCCACGGGCGTGGTGCAGAACTTCCACGGCTTCCACGAGGTGGCCACGCTGGCGGGCGACCCGCAGTCGGTCCCGGGCGGGGCGGTGGCCTCGCAGGAGGTCATCAAGCTGCTGGGCACCAACGGCGGCGGCTTCTACAACGCCAACTCGGCGCACCCGTTCGAGAACCCGACCGGGCTGAGCAACTTCCTGGAGATCTTCCTCATCCTGGTGATCCCGTTCGCGCTGCCGCGGGCCTTCGGCCGGATGGTCGGCGACAACCGCCAGGGCTACGCGATCGTCTCGGTGATGGGCCTGTTCTGGGTCGCCTCGGTGGCGCTGATGACCCTGGCCGAGTCGCACCACGCGGGCACCGCGCTGCAGTCGGCCGGCGGGGCGATGGAGGGCAAGGAGCAGCGGTTCGGCATCGCGGCGTCCAGCCTGTTCGCGGCCTCGACGACGCTGACCTCGACCGGTGCGGTGAACTCCTTCCACGACTCGTACACCGCGTTCGGCGGCGGGCTGACGATGTTCAACATGATGCTGGGCGAGATCGCGCCCGGCGGTGTGGGCTCGGGCCTGTACGGGATGCTGGTGCTGGCGATCGTCGCGGTGTTCGTGGCCGGTCTGATGGTCGGCCGCACCCCCGAGTACCTGGGCAAGAAGCTCGGCGGCCGGGAGATGAAGTTCGCCTCCCTCTACATCCTGACCACGCCGACCCTGGTGCTGGTCGGCACGGGTGTCGCGATGGCGCTGCCGGGCCAGCGGGCCGGGATGCTGAACTCGGGCGCCCACGGCTTCTCCGAGGTGCTGTACGCCTTCACCTCGGGCGCCAACAACAACGGTTCGGCGTTCGCCGGCATCACGGTGAACACCGACTGGTACGACACCGCGATCGGCCTGGCGATGGTGTTCGGCCGGTTCCTGCCGATGGTCTTCGTCCTGGCCCTGGCCGGCGCGCTCGCCCAGCAGCAGCCGGTCCCCGCCACCCCGGGCACCCTGCCCACCCACAAGCCGCTGTTCGTGGGCCTGCTGTCGGGCGTCGTCCTGATCGTCGTCGGCCTCACCTACTTCCCGGCCCTGGCTCTCGGGCCGATCGCGGAAGGTCTCTCCTGATGTCGTCCACCATGACCGAAGAATCCGAGCGGGCCGAGCAGCCGGCCCCGCAGCCGGAGACGGCGTCCGCCGAGGCGCCGCACAGAGTGTCCGGCGGCCTGCTGGACCCCAAGCTGATCGTCGCGTCCCTGCCGGACGCGGTGAAGAAGCTCGACCCCCGGGTGATGGTCAAGAACCCGGTGATGTTCGTGGTCGAGGTCGGCTCGGTCGTCACCACGGTCGCCGCGATAGCCGACCCCAGCGTGTTCGCCTGGTCGATCACGGTGTGGCTCTGGCTGACCACGGTCTTCGCCAACCTCGCCGAGGCCGTCGCCGAGGGCCGGGGCAAGGCGCAGGCGGACACCCTGCGCCGGACCAAGACCGACACCATGGCCCGCCGCCTCACCGACTGGCCGCGCTCGCGGGCCGAGGAGGAGGTCGCCGGTACCGCGCTGCAGCTCGGTGACCACGTGGTGGTCGAGGCCGGCCAGATCATCCCCGGTGACGGCGACGTCGTCGAGGGCGTGGCCTCCGTCGACGAGTCGGCGATCACGGGCGAGTCCGCGCCGGTGATCCGGGAGTCGGGCGGCGACCGCTCGGCCGTGACCGGTGGCACCAAGGTGCTGTCGGACCGGATCGTGGTGAAGATCGCCTCGGAGCCCGGCAAGTCCTTCATCGACCGGATGATCGCCCTGGTCGAGGGCGCCGCCCGGCAGAAGACGCCGAACGAGATCGCGCTCAACATCCTGCTGGCCTCGCTGACCATCGTCTTCCTGGTGGCGGTCGTCACCCTGCAGCCGATGGCCACCTACGCCGGTGCCCCGCAGTCGATGATCGTGCTGGTCGCGCTGATCGTGGCGCTGATCCCGACCACCATCGGCGCGCTGCTCTCGGCGATCGGCATCGCCGGCATGGACCGCCTCGTCCAGCGCAATGTGCTGGCGATGTCGGGCCGCGCCGTCGAGGCGGCGGGCGACGTCAACACCCTGCTGCTCGACAAGACCGGCACCATCACCCTCGGCAACCGCCAGGCCGCCGAGTTCCAGCCGGTCAGCGGCGTCCCCGTCGAGGAGCTCGCCGACGCCGCCCAGCTCTCCTCGCTGGCCGACGAGACGCCGGAGGGCCGCTCGATCGTCGTCCTCGCCAAGACCGGGTACGGTCTGCGGGCCCGCGCCCAGGGCGAGCTGACGCACGCCACCTGGGTGCCGTTCACCGCGCAGACCCGGATGTCCGGTGTCGACCTCGACGAGGACGAGGGACTGCACCAGGTCCGCAAGGGCGCGGCCGCGGCCGTCGCCAACTGGGTCACCGCCAACGGCGGCGCCGTCTCCGACGAGGTCTCCGCCCTGGTCGACGGCATCTCCGCCGCCGGTGGCACCCCGCTGGTCGTCGCCACCAGGACCGGTGACGCGCCGGCCCGGATCCTCGGGGTGATCCACCTCAAGGACGTGGTGAAGGAGGGCATGCGGGAGCGCTTCGACGAGCTGCGCCGGATGGGCATCAGGACCGTCATGATCACCGGCGACAACCCGCTGACCGCCCGGGCGATCGCGGAGGAGGCGGGCGTGGACGACTTCCTCGCCGAGGCCACCCCCGAGGACAAGATGGCCCTGATCAAGAAGGAGCAGGCCGGCGGCAAGCTGGTCGCGATGACGGGCGACGGCACCAACGACGCCCCCGCCCTCGCCCAGGCCGACGTCGGTGTCGCGATGAACACCGGGACCATGGCGGCCAAGGAGGCCGGCAACATGGTCGACCTGGACTCCAACCCGACCAAGCTGATCGAGATCGTCGAGATCGGCAAGCAGCTCCTGATCACCCGCGGCGCGCTGACCACGTTCTCCATCGCCAACGACGTCGCCAAGTACTTCGCGATCATCCCGGCGATGTTCGCGGCGGTCTACCCGGGCCTGGACAAGCTCAACATCATGCAGCTGCACAGCCCCCAGTCCGCGATCACCTCGGCGATCATCTTCAACGCCCTGGTCATCGTCGGCCTGATCCCGCTGGCCCTGCGCGGGGTGAAGTACCGCCCCTCCGACGCCAGTTCGCTGCTGCGTCGCAACATCGGGGTCTACGGCCTCGGCGGCCTGGTCGTCCCGTTCGTCGGCATCAAGCTGATCGACCTGGTCGTCCAGTTCGTCCCCGGCCTGAGCTGAGAGAGGAGAAACGCATCATGTCCAAGCCCCTGCCCACCGCCGTGCGCACGCACTTCACCGCGCTGCGCGCCCTGCTGGTCCTGACGGTGCTCCTCGGCATCGCCTATCCGCTGCTGGTCACCGGCATCTCCCAACTGGCCTTCGCGGACAAGGCGAACGGCTCGATCGTCAAGGTCGACGGCAAGGAGGCCGGCTCCGGCCTGCTGGGCCAGAACTTCAACCTCCCCAAGCAGAACCCGGACGACCCGGACGAGGCCCCCCGCCCCGACCCGCAGTGGTTCCAGCCCCGCCCGGGCGCCTACGACCCCAAGGCCTCCGGCGCCTCCAACCTGGGCCCCAACAGCGAGGACCTCGCCAAGAACATCGAGGACCGCCGCCAGGCCGTCGCCGCGTTCGACGGCGTCGACCCGGCGAGCGTCCCGGTGGACGCCCTCACCGCCTCCGGCTCCGGCCTGGACCCGCACATCTCCGCCGCCTACGCCCAGGAGCAGGTCGAGCGGGTCGCCAAGGCCCGCAACCTGCCGGTGGACACCGTCCGCAAGCTGGTCGACCAGAACACCGACGGCCGCCCGCTCGGCTTCCTCGGGCAGCCGGGTGTCAATGTGGTCCTGCTCAACCAGGCCCTGGTGGAACAGAAGTGACGACAGATCGGCCGAAGAGCTGAGACGGGCCGGTCCGGTCCGGGGCGAGCGCCCCGGGCCGGACCGGCCCGCCGTCCGTCCCCCGTACGACCCGTCCCCCGTACGACGCAGAAGACGAAAGAGCAGCGCCCATGGCCCGCGACCTCACCCCCGGCACCGGCCACCGACGCGGCCGGCTGAGGGTGTACCTCGGTTCCGCTCCCGGTGTCGGCAAGACCTACCGGATGCTGGACGAGGCCCGGCGCAGACAGGACCGGGGCGCGGACGTCGTCGTCGGCTGGATCGAGTGCCACGGGCGCCGCCACACCGAGGCGATGCTCGACGGCCTGGAGGTCGTGCCGGGCGTCCACCGCGCCTACCGGGACACCGACTTCGAGGAGATGGACCTCGACGGGGTGCTGCGGCGGAAGCCCACGGTTGTCCTCGTGGACGAACTGGCGCACACCAACATTCCCGGCGGGCGGCACGGCAAGCGCTGGCAGGACGTCGACGAGCTGCTGGACGCCGGGATCGACGTCATCACCACGGTCAACATCCAGCACCTGGAGTCGTTGAACGACGTCGTCCAGAAGATCACCGGCATCCCGCAGCGCGAGACCGTCCCGGACGAGGTGGTGCGCCGGGCCGACCAGATCGAACTCGTCGACATGGCCCCCCAGGCGCTGCGCCGCCGGATGGCCCACGGCAACGTCTACAAGGCGGAGAAGGTGGACGCCGCGCTCTCGAACTACTTCCGGGTCGGCAACCTCACCGCCCTGCGCGAGCTCGCCCTGCTCTGGGTGGCCGGGCGGGTCGACGAGGGCCTGCGCGACTACCGGGCCAGCCACAACATCGACCGGGTCTGGGAGACCCGCGAACGGGTCGTGGTCGCCCTCACCGGCGGCCCCGAGGGCGAGACCCTGGTCAGACGCGCCGCCCGCATCGCGGACCGGACGGCGGGCGGCGACCTGCTCGCCGTCCACGTCACCCGCAGCGACGGCCTGGCCGGCGCCTCCTCCGGCGCCCTCGCCCAGCAGCGGCAGCTCGTCGAGAGCCTCGGCGGCAGCTACCACGTGGTCGTCGGCGACGACATCCCCACCTCGCTGCTCGCCTTCGCCCGCGCCCACGACGCCACCCAGCTCGTCCTCGGCACCAGCCGCCGCGGCCGGACCGCCCGCTTCCTCACCGGCCCCGGCATCGGCGAGACCACGGTGGACGCCTCCGAGGACATCGACGTCCACATGGTCACCCACGAGTTCACCGGCCGGGGCCGGCTGCCCGCGCTCGGCCGCCGCCACTCCCGGCGCCGCACCGTGGCCGGCTTCCTGGCCGGCCCGATCGTGCCCTCGCTGCTGACCCTGGTCCTGTCCCAGTTCCACGACACCGTCAACCTCACCACCGATGCGCTGATCTTCCAGCTCGGCGTCGTCGTGGTCGCCCTGCTCGGCGGCGCCACCTCGGCCCTGCTGGCCTCGCTGGTCGCCTCGGTGCTGCTCAACTACTTCTTCATCCCGCCCGTCCACGCCTTCACCATCGGCGAGACCAACAACATCATCGCCCTGGTGGTCTTCGCGGCCGTCGCGCTGACCGTCTCCACCGTGGTCGACCACGCGACCCGCCTCACCGCCCGCGCCGCCCGCGCCACCGCCGAGGCCGAGACCCTCTCCACCCTGGCCGGCAGCGTCCTGCGCGGCGCCGACGCCCTGCCCGCGCTGCTGGAGAAGTCCCGCACCGCCTTCGGCATGAGCTCGGTGGCCCTGCTGGGCCGCACCGGCGGCGAGGTGCTCGCCTCCTGCGACACCGCCGCCGAGGTGAAGGACGCCGCCGACGGCGACCGGGCCGACAACGGCGGCGCCGCCCCGGACCGCACCCTCGTCACCACCGAGGTCCCCGTCGGCGCCGACGCCGTCCTGGTCCTCACCGGCCGTCGGCTGCCCGCCGCCGACCAGCGCGTCCTCACCGCCTTCGCCGCCCACGTCGCCGCCGCCCTGGAACGCGACCGCCTCGCCGTCGTCGCCGCCGAGGTCGAACCGATCAAGGCCGCCGACCGGATGCGCACCGCCCTGCTCGCCGCCGTCAGCCACGACCTGCGCACCCCGCTCGCCGCCGCCCTCGCCTCGGTCGGCTCGCTGCGCAGCCCGGACGTCGAGTTCTCCCCCGAGGACCAGGCCGAACTCCTCGCCACCGCCGACGAGTCCCTGGTCAAACTCACCCGTCTGGTGGACAACCTGCTCGACATGAGCCGCCTCCAGGCCGGCGCGCTCACCCTCCACCTCGCCGAGACCCACCTCGACGAGATCCTGCCCCGCGCCCTCGACTCGCTCGCCGACCCGTACGCGCCCGTCCAGCCGCTCGACCTGGAGACCGTCCCGCCGGTGCTCGCCGACCCGCCGCTGCTGGAGCGCGTCCTCGCCAACGTCATCACCAACGCCCTGCGCCACAACGCCCCCGGCGCGCCGGTCCTGGTCGCCGCCAGCCACCACGCCGGACGGGTCGAACTGCGGGTGATCGACCGCGGCCCCGGCATCGCCCCCGAGGACCGCGACCGGGTGTTCCTGCCGTTCCAGCGCCTCGGCGACACCGACAACACCACCGGTGTCGGCCTCGGCCTCGCCCTCTCCCGCGGCCTCGCCGAAGCCATGGACGGCAGCCTGGAGGTCGAGGACACCCCCGGCGGCGGCACCACCATGCTGCTCACCCTGCCGGCCGCCCCGGCCCGGCCCCTGCCCGCCGATCTGGTGCCCGCCGATCCGGTACCCGCCGGTCCCATGCCCGCCCAGCACCCCGGGGAGGCCCCCGTATGAGCGAGATCCTCGTCGTCGACGACGAGCCGGCGCTGCTGCGCACCCTGCGGATCAACCTCGGCGCCCGGCAGTACGCCGTCCGCACCGCCGCCACCGGCGGCGAGGCCCTGGCCCGCGCCGCCAGGACCTCCCCCGACGCCGTCCTGCTCGACCTCGGCCTGCCCGACCTCGACGGCATGGACGTCATCCGCGGCCTGCGCAGCCGCAGCGCGGTGCCGATCATCGTGCTCTCCGGCCGGGCCGACGCCGCCGACCGGATCGGCGCGCTGGACGCCGGCGCCGACGACTACCTCACCAAGCCGTTCCTGATGGACGAACTGCTGGCCCGGCTGCGCGCCGTGCTGCGCCGCCCGCCGGTCACCGTCGGTCCCGCGGCGCCCGCGCCGGTGATCGGCGACCACACCGTGGACCTCGCCGCCACCACCGTGACCGGGCCGGACGGCCCGGTGCGGCTCACCCCGACCGAGTGGCGGATCCTGTCCCTGCTGCTGGCCCACCCCGGCCGGCTGGTGCCCGGCCGGCGGATCCTGCGCGAGGTCTGGGGCCCGGCCCACGAGGAACGGGGCAACTACCTGCGGGTCTACCTGGCCGGCCTGCGGCGGAAGCTGGAGCGCGACCCCGCCCGGCCGCGCCATCTGATCACCGAGCCGGGGATCGGCTACCGCTACGAGCCCTGAACGAGCCCCGGACCGCCGGACGTGTCAACGGCCCGTCAGGAGCGGCCGCCCCGGCGCCAACAGGGCGTCAAGAGCGTCCGGGTCGGCCGTCCGGGGGCATAGCGTCGGTGGTGAGGAAGCGGCCCCGCTCCGTGGGGGATGCCTGGGGCCGCTTCGCCGCTCCGGCGGCCACCCGGGTGGGGGAGGGGCGCGCGGTGCCGGCATCGCGCGCCCCGATCACCCGTCCGGCGGACGCCCGTCCGGCCCGGCCGCGTCCCGGCACTGTGCGGTGCCGCCCGGCGCGGTCCGGCCGGGTCCAGCCCCGGTCCGGGTTCAGCCCCCGTCCGTGCCGTCCGACTGCCGGGGCAGCGCCAGGGCCACCGTGTCGGCGAACTCCCGTACCGCGCTGGTCCGGCTGACGACCCGACCGCTGTGCACCACCAGCCGGCTGTGCCCGCCCGCCAGCGCCCCGGACAGGCTGTCCCCGCGCACCGCCAGCAGCTCCGCCGGGAATCCGGCGTCCACCCGCACCGGCGGCAGCCCGATCGCCAGCCGCGCCTGGTTGGAGACCGCGTCGTACGCCGCGTCGGGGTCCAGCACCCCGGCCGCCGCCAGCAGGTACGCGGCCTCCAGCGGGTCCGCCCGCCCGACCGGGTTGGCGCCGTCGCGCAGCGAGCCGCTGCCGGCCGCCAGTGGCACCCGGGCCCTCAGCAGGTCCCGCAGCGGCGCCGGCTGCAGCCCGCCCGCCAGGCCCTCCAGCCCCGAACAGCCGCCGTTCTGCGGCAGGCAGACCACCCGGACCCCGCTGTTGGCCAGCACCGTCGCGGCGCCCGGCGCGAGCGACCCGCAGGGACCGACCACCACCCGGGGCCGCAGCGGGGCGAGCGCCCCGGCCAGCCGGGCCAGCTGCACCGGATCGGCGGCCGTGGTGTGCAGGTCCACCGGACAGTCCGCCTCCCGGGCGGCCTCCAGCAGCAGTTGGACGTAGCCGGCCGGGTCCGGGTCCAGCTCGGGGCAGCCGCCGGCGGCGGTGGCGCCCAGCTTGAGCGCCTCCCGCAGCTGGGCCCGGCCGTCCGCCCCGGCCCGGCCGGTGAGCAGCCGGGGCATCGCGACGGCCTGGAGGTCGGCGAGGCCGCGCAGCGCCTGCTGGGAGGTGAGGACCGCCTCCAGCCGGCGCAGCCCGTGCACGTCGCCGATCCGGACGTGGGTGCGCTGGGCGGTCGCGCCGTAGCCGAGCGAGGTCAGGGCGGCCTCGGTGACCCGCCGGGTGAGCTCGGCGGGGGTTTCCGGCGGCGGGGTGGGCAGGGCGGCGGAGAAGGCGACGTCGTAGTGCGCGTGCGCCTCGGCCGGGGCCGGCAGCAGCAGATAGCCGCGCAGGTCGATCCTGGCCCCGGTGGTGACGGTGGGACCGCCGGGCACGGCCGGCAGGGGGCCGAGGCCGCCCGCGGTGCCGACGGCCTGGATCCGGTCGCCGCTGATCCGTACGTCCACCACCCGGCCGTCCGCCAGCCTGGCCCCGGTGAGCAGCAGGACGGGCCCGTGCCCGAGCGGGTTGGCGGCCGGTCCGGGTCCGGGGTGCGGTCCGTCGGCGGCTGCGCTGTCCATCGCCCGGCTCCTTCTGGCGTCCGGTTCCTGCTCGGGTCAATGAGCGACGAGCCTACGGCGGGCGGACCCGGGGCGCCGGGAGGCGGGCAATAGTCGTATCGGCTTGGGCGCGCCCCCGGGGGGCCGGTCGAACGCCGGGCCTTCGATCGCTCGCCCGTGCGCCTCGCCGACCTGCGGACTTCGCCGCGGGATACGGATTTCACCTCTGGGCGCGGAACGTGTAATCTCTTCCTCGTTCGCCCCTATAGCTCAGTCGGTAGAGCGTCTCCATGGTAAGGAGAAGGTCTGCGGTTCGATTCCGCATGGGGGCTCTGGTGAGAAGGAGTCGGCTTCGGCTGTGCTCCGGATCACTGTGGCGGTGTAGCTCAGTTGGTAGAGCAAGCGGCTCATAATCGCTGTGTCACCGGTTCAAGTCCGGTCACCGCTACCCCGCGTAGTCGGTCGGGGGATCACACTCCCGGTCGGCTACTCTTGTCTGTGTTCTTATTCTTTCAAGGAAGGCACTCCCGTGGCTGCCACCGATGTCCGCCCGAAGATCACGCTGGCCTGCGTGGAGTGCAAGGAGCGGAACTACATCACCAAGAAGAACCGGCGTAACGACCCGGACCGTCTTGAGATGAAGAAGCACTGCCCCCGCTGCAACTCGCACACCGCGCACCGCGAGACCCGCTGACCCTCTCGTAGGGCAACGGGCCTGTGTGACAAGGTCCACGACTCCGGGCCGCATCCCTCATTGGGGGGTGCGGCCCGGAGTCTTTTGTGTAAGAACCGACTGTCCGCCGCGTTTCCTAGGAGCTGCCGATGGCACTCGACCCTTCCTTCATCGGGCGGACCTATCCGCCCACCGAGCCCTACGAGGTCGGTCGGGAGAAGATCCGCGAGTTCGCCGTCGCCGTGGGTGACGCCAATCCCGTGTACCTCGACCCGGAGGCCGCCAAGGCGCTCGGCCACCCGGACGTGATCGCGCCGCCGACCTTCCCGATCGTGCTCACCATGCGGGCCTCCGGCCAGGTGGTCCAGGATCCGGAGCTGGGTCTCGACTACAGCCGGGTCGTGCACGGCGACCAGAAGTTCAGCTACACCCGCCCGGTGCGGGCCGGTGACCGGCTGACCGTCTCGGTCACCGTCGACAACATCAAGTCGCTGGCCGGCAACGACGTGCTCACCGTGCGTGGCGAGGTCGCGGACGAGACCGGCGAGCACGTGGTGACGTCGGTCATGACCCTGGTGGCCCGGGCCGCCGACGAGAAGGCGGGGGAGTGAGCCCGATGGCGATCGGATACGACGAGGTCGAGGTCGGCACCGAGCTGCCGGCGCAGTCCTTCCCGGTGACCCGGGCCGCGCTGGTGCAGTACGCGGGCGCCTCCGGCGACTTCAACCCGATCCACTGGAACGAGAAGGTCGCGCTGGAGGTCGGCCTGCCCGACGTCATCGCGCACGGCATGTTCACCATGGCCGAGGCCGTCCGGGTGGTGACCGACTGGGTCGGCGACCCGGCCGCGGTGGTCGAGTACGGCGTCCGGTTCGTCCGTCCGGTGCCGGTGCCCAACGACGGCACCGGCTCGGTGGTCGAGGTCACCGGCAAGGTGGCCAAGCTGCTCGACGACCGCCGGGTCCAGGTCGACCTGCTGGCGACCTACCAGGGTCAGAAGGTGCTCGGCATGGCCAAGGCGGTCGTCCGGCTCGTCTGAGCCCGCCGCGCCTTCGCGCCGCCGCGCACCTCGGGGCACCCCGCCCGCTCCGGCCCCGCCCCGGGTCGGGCGGGGGCGGGCTCCCCGTACCCTGGGGGCGTGCTGGAAGAACTCGACGCCCCCCTCGCCCCGCTGACCACCCTGCGGCTCGGCGGCCCGGCCCGCCGCCTGGTGACCGCGCACACCGATGACGAGGTGGTCGCCGCCGTGCGCGCCGCGGACGCGGCGGGGGAGCCGCTGCTGGTGCTCGGCGGCGGCTCCAACCTGGTGATCGGCGACGCCGGCTTCGCCGGCACGGTGCTGCGGATCGCCACCACCGGCTTCACCCTGGACGGAACCGTCCTGGAGCTGGCGGCCGGCGAGGTCTGGGCCGACGCGGTGGCCCGCGCGGTCGACGCCGGACTGTCCGGGATCGAGTTCCTGGCCGGCATCCCCGGCTCGGCCGGTGCCACCCCGGTGCAGAACGTCGGCGCCTACGGCCAGGAGGTCGCCCAGACGATCACCGAGGTGGTCGCCTACGACCGCCGGGCCGACCGGGTGGTCACCCTCTCCAACGCCGAGTGCGCGTTCTCCTACCGGCACAGCCGCTTCAAGGCGGACCCCGAGCGCCATGTGGTGCTGCGGGTCCGCTTCGGACTGGAGGACGCCGCCGGGCGCTCCACCCCGGTCCGCTACGCCGAGGTCGCCAAGCACTTCGGGGTGGCCCAGGACGAGCGGGTCGACCTGGCGGCGGCGTACGCGGCCGTGCTCGGGCTGCGGGCCGGCAAGGGCATGGTGCTGGACCCGGCGGACCACGACACCTGGTCTGCGGGCTCCTTCTTCACCAACCCGGTGCTGGGCCCCGAGCAGTACGCGGACTTCCTGGCGCTGGCCGCCGAGCGCGAGCTGACCGCCCCCGCCTACCCGGCGCCGGACGGGCACACCAAGACCTCGGCCGCCTGGCTGATCGACCGGGCCGGCTTCGGCAAGGGCTACGGGAGCGGTCCGGCGACCCTCTCCACCAAGCACACCCTGGCGCTCACCAACCGCGGCGCGGCCACCACCGAGGACCTCCTCGCGCTGGCCCGGGAGATCCGGGACGGGGTGCGGGCGGCCTTCGGGGTGGAGCTGGTGAACGAGCCGGTGATGGTCGGCGTCAGCCTCTGAGCCGCCCGGCTCCCGCTGCCCGCTGCCCGCTGCCCGCTGCCCGCTGCCCGCTGCCCGCTGCCCGGCCCTCAGGCCGTCAGCCAGGTGTCGATGTCCGCCAGCAACTCCTTCCGCACGCTGTCCGGCGCGACCGAGCCGCGCACCGACTGCCGGGCCAGTTCGGCCAGCTCGG
Source organism: Streptomyces sp. XY431 (assembly GCF_001279805.1). Lineage (NCBI taxonomy): Bacteria > Bacillati > Actinomycetota > Actinomycetes > Kitasatosporales > Streptomycetaceae > Streptomyces > Streptomyces sp. XY431. Next base: position 18,232 of record NZ_LGDO01000515.1, on the reverse strand, counting down.
GGTCGGAGAAGCCCAGCACGTCGCGGGCCAGGTCGTACTGGTCGGCGAGCCTGGCGCCGAACAGCAGCGGGTCGTCGGCGCCGAGCGCCAGCGGCACCCCGGCGTCGAACAGCCGGCGCAGCGGGACGTCCTCCGGGCGCTCGTAGACGCCCAGCGAGACGTTCGAGGACGGGCAGACCTCGCAGGTCACCTGACGGTCGGCCAGCCGCTGCATCAGCCGCTCGTCCTCGGCGGCCCGTACGCCGTGGCCGATCCGGCCGGCGCCGAGGTCGTCCAGGCAGTCCCGGACGGACTCCGGGCCGGCCAGCTCGCCGCCGTGCGGGGCGGCCAGCAGCCCGCCCCGGCGGGCGATGTCGAAGGCCCGGTCGAAGTCGCGGGCCAGGCCGCGGCGCTCGTCGTTGGAGAGGCCGAAGCCCACCACGCCCCGGTCGGTGTAGCGGACGGCGAGCCGGGCCAGCGTCCTGGCGTCCATCGGGGACTTCATCCGGTTGGCCGCGACCAGGACCCTGATGCCGACCCCGGTGGCGGCGGCGGCCTGCTCCACCGCGTCCAGGATCAGCTCCAGGGCCGGGATCAGTCCGCCCAGCCGGGGCGCGTAGGAGGTCGGGTCGACCTGGATCTCCAGCCAGCGGGAGCCGTCCCGCCGCTCGTCCTCGGCGGTCTCCAGGACCAGCCGGCGGATGTCCTCCTCGTCGCGGAGGACCGAGCGGGCGGTGTCGTAGAGGCGCTGGAACCGGAACCAGCCGCGTTCGTCGGTGGCCCGCAGCCGGGGCGTTCCACCGGAGCTGAGCGCCTCCGGCAGCCGGACCCGGTGCTTCTCGGCCAGTTCGAGCAGGGTGGCCGGGCGCATCGAGCCGGTGAAGTGCAGGTGCAGGTGGGCCTTCGGAAGGTCCCTGACGTCTCGCGGGTTCAGCAGGCGTTCCATTCACGAATCCTGCCGTATCGGGGCCCCCTACGGGAACCGCCCTCTTCCCGGCCCCCGAAGGGGTGAAAAGAGGGCGGTCCGGTCAAGCGGTGTTGACGTCACGCTTCGAGGGCACCGCGAGCGGGCCCCGGGCGGGGAGGGTTCAGCGGGCCTCGGCCAGCAGCTTCTGGAGCCGGCCGACACCCTCGGCGAGGTCGGCGTCGCCCAGGGCGTAGGAGAGCCGCAGGTAGCCGGGGGTGCCGAAGGCCTCGCCGGGGACGACCGCGACCTCGACCTCGTCCAGGATCAGCGAGGCCAGCTCGGCGGAGGTCTGCGGCCGCTGCCCGCGGATCTCCTTGCCCAGCAGGGCCTTGACGGACGGGTACACGTAGAAGGCGCCCTCGGGCTCGGGGCAGACCACGCCGTCGATCTCGTTGAGCATCCGGACGATGGTGCGGCGGCGCCGGTCGAAGGCGGTGCGCATCTCGTGGACCGCGGAGAGGTCGCCGGCGACGGCGGCCAGGGCGGCGCGCTGGGCCACGTTGGAGACGTTCGAGGTGGCGTGCGACTGCAGGTTGGTCGCGGCCTTGATCACGTCCTTGGGGCCGATCACCCAGCCCACCCGCCAGCCGGTCATCGCGTAGGTCTTGGCGACACCGTTGACCACGACGGTCTTGTCGGCCAGCTCCGGCAGCAGGGCCGGCAGCGAGACGAACTCCGCGTCGCCGTAGACCAGGTGCTCGTAGATCTCGTCGGTGAGCACCCACAGCCCGTGCTCCACGGCCCAGCGGCCGATCGCCTCGGCCTCGGCCCGGGTGTACACCGCGCCGGTCGGGTTGGACGGCGAGACGAAGAGCACCACCTTGGTGTTCTCGGTGCGGGCGGCCTCCAGCTGCTCGACCGAGACCTTGTAACCGGTGGTCTCGTCGGTCACGACCTCCACCGGCACACCGCCGGCCAGCTGGATCGACTCCGGGTAGGTGGTCCAGTACGGCGCCGGGACGATGACCTCGTCGCCCGGGTCGAGGATCGCCGCGAACGCCTCGTAGATCGCCTGCTTGCCGCCGTTGGTCACCAGCACCTGGGAGGCGTCCACCGCGTAGCCGGAGTCGCGCAGGGTCTTGGCCGCGATCGCCTCCTTGAGCTCCGGCAGGCCGCCGGCCGGGGTGTAGCGGTGGTTCCTCGGGTCGCGGCAGGCCTCGACGGCCGCCTCGACGATGTAGTCCGGGGTGGGGAAGTCCGGCTCACCGGCGCCGAAGCCGATGACGGGCCGGCCGGCCGCCTTGAGGGCCTTGGCCTTGGCGTCCACGGCGAGGGTGGCGGACTCCGCGATCGCGCCGATCCGGGCGGAGACGCGGCGGTCGGCGGGGCGGACGGAACGGTCGGGCTGCGGGGTGGAAGCGCTCATGCCTGCATGGTCGCAGACCGCACACCGCCCGGGCATGGCGGTTTCACGATATGTACGGGAGCGTCCGCATGGCGGCCGGGTCGGCCCCGGTGACGGCCCGAAAAGAAGAGGTTCGACCAAACGCCCTTCGACCCCGTACACTCACTGATCGACGGCCACCGAACGAACCGGAGCCTCCACCGCCGCGCAGAAACTGTGCGGACATCGGTGGAAGATACGGTAGGTTGGTCGTCACTACTGGGGCCGCGAGGTTCCGTAGGGCAATAGCTCAATTGGTAGAGCACCGGTCTCCAAAACCGGCGGTTGGGGGTTCAAGTCCCTCTTGCCCTGCTGCTCGATCCGTCATCAGCCCGTTCGCTCCACAGAGCGAGCGGGCTTGATGCGGAGAGGGCGCCGATCAGCACCGCTAGCCGGCCGCTCGTGCCTCTTCGGGTACGCAGTCGACGCTCGGCAGGACCCGGATTCAGGTGAGGACGAGTGACGGAGACCACGGGCTCCACCGCAACGCCTGAGAGCGGCAACCCCGAGGGGGCCGACGGCGCTGCCGACACCACCCCTGCGGAGGGTGATTCGCGCCGCAAGCGCTCTGGCGAGAAGAAGTCCGGCAAGCGGGCCAAGAAGGGCGTCTTCGCCCGTCTCGCCCTCTTCTACCGACAGATCATCGCCGAGCTGCGCAAGGTCGTCTGGCCGACCCGCAACCAGCTGGTGAGCTACACCACGGTCGTGGTCGTGTTCGTCGTGGTCGTGATGGCCTTCGTGTCCGGCCTCGACTACGGCTTCTCCAAGGCCGCCCTCTGGATCTTCGGCTGACCAAGCCGTTCCACCTGTGCGTACAACCTCCCGACCCGGGCCGGTCCTCGGCCCGGGTCGAGCTGTCTGCGTCGGAGGTACGGGGCCGCTACCGTTGACTCGGTACTGTTGAAGTCTTCGAGGCGAACTTCCGGCGACCGCGTGAGCGGAGCGGAGCCGGACCGTCGCGGAGCGTGCCACCTTCACCATCTCCAGGAAAGAAGCAGCCACCGTGTCTGAGTCCCCCCTGTACGACGCCGACGAGACCGTCCTCGAGGCGGATGTCGCCGCCGAGGACGCGGCCGAGCTGGCTGACGCCGTCGAGTCCGACGAGCAGCAGATCGTGGACGCGGTCGACTCCGACGAGGACGAGGTCGAGGCGTTCGACGAGGCGGAGGCCGGCGAGCCGGCCGAGGACGTCGCGCTGCACGTGGAGACCGAGGAGGAGCTCGTCGAGGACGAGGATGCCGAGGACGCCGAGGACGAGGCCGCCGCCGAGGACACCGAGGAGGCCGCCGAGGAGGAGGCCGTCGAGGTCGACCCGGTCGCCAAGTTCCGCGAGGACCTCCGGTTCATGCCGGGCGAGTGGTACGTGATCCACACCTACGCCGGCTACGAGAACCGGGTGAAGCAGAACCTGGAGCAGCGCGCGGTCTCCCTCAACGTCGAGGAGTACATCTTCCAGGCCGAGGTGCCGCAGGAGGAGGTCGTCCAGATCAAGAACGGCGACCGCAAGACCATCCGCCAGAACAAGCTCCCCGGCTACGTCCTGGTGCGCATGGACCTCACCCCGGAGTCCTGGGGCGTCGTGCGCAACACCCCCGGTGTCACCGGCTTCGTCGGCAACGCCTACGACCCGTACCCGCTGACCCTGGACGAGGTCGTCAAGATGCTCGCCCCCGACGTCGAGCGCCAGGCGGCCAAGGAGGCCGGCAAGCCCTCGCCGGTCAAGCCCAGCGAGATCCAGGTCCTCGACTTCGAGGTCGGCGACTCGGTCACCGTCACCGACGGCCCGTTCGCGACCCTGCAGGCGACCATCAACGAGATCAACCCCGACTCGAAGAAGGTCAAGGGCCTGGTCGAGATCTTCGGCCGGGAGACCCCGGTCGAGCTCTCCTTCGACCAGATCCAGAAGAACTAGTCCCACAGTCTTCGGATTCGGGGCGGGCCCGCGGGCCCGCCCCGAATCCGTTTTGGTCCAGCGACGCCGAGGCGTTAGCCTGGTCCGATGTGTGTGCTGGCGACCGGGTGTCGCCCCGTGTCCGCACACACCAGCAATCACCTCTCGGAAGGACCCGGAGAGACATGCCTCCCAAGAAGAAGAAGGTCACGGGGCTTATCAAGCTCCAGATCAACGCCGGCGCGGCGAACCCGGCCCCGCCGGTCGGCCCCGCGCTGGGTCAGCACGGCGTCAACATCATGGAGTTCTGCAAGGCCTACAACGCTGCGACCGAGTCGCAGCGCGGCATGATCGTGCCGGTGGAGATCACGGTCTACGAGGACCGTTCCTTCACCTTCATCACGAAGACGCCGCCGGCCGCGCGCCTCATCCTGAAGGCCGCCGGTGTCGAGAAGGGCTCGAGCGAGCCGCACAAGACCAAGGTTGCGAAGCTCACCGCCGCCCAGGTCCGTGAGATCGCCACGACCAAGATGCCCGACCTGAACGCCAACGACCTGGACGCTGCGTCCAAGATCATCGCCGGCACCGCCCGGTCGATGGGCATCACGGTCGAGGGCTGATCACCCTTCTCGTCCCCGTGGTAGGGCCCGCGCAGGCCCGTGACACCACAACTCCATTCACCATTCAGGAGCAGCTATGAAGCGCAGCAAGGCCCTGAAGGCCGCGGACGCCCAGGTCGACCGCGAGCGCCTTTACGCCCCCCTCGAGGCCATCCGCCTCGCCAAGGCGACCAGCACCAGCAAGTTCGACGGCACCGTCGAGGTCGCCATGCGTCTGGGTGTCGACCCGCGCAAGGCCGACCAGATGGTCCGCAGCACCGTGATCCTCCCGCACGGCACCGGTAAGACCGCTCGGGTCCTGGTCTTCGCGACCGGCGAGCGTGCCGAGGCCGCGCGTGCTGCGGGCGCCGACATCGTCGGTGCCGACGAGCTCATCGACGAGGTCGCGAAGGGCAAGCTGGACTTCGACGCCGTCGTCGCCACCCCGGACCTCATGGGCAAGGTCGGCCGCCTCGGCCGCGTGCTCGGTCCCCGTGGTCTGATGCCGAACCCGAAGACCGGCACCGTCACCCCGGATGTCGCCAAGGCTGTCAACGACATCAAGGGCGGCAAGATCGAGTTCCGCGTCGACAAGCACTCGAACCTGCACTTCATCATCGGGAAGGCCTCCTTCACCGACGAGCAGCTGGTCGAGAACTACGCCGCCGCGCTGGACGAGGTGCTCCGCGCCAAGCCGTCCGCCGCCAAGGGCCGCTACATCAAGAAGACCGCGTTCTCGACCACCATCGGCCCCGGCATCCTGGTGGACCCGAACCGCACCCGTAACCTCCTCGTCGAGGAGGACCCGGCCGCGGTCTGATCGCAGCCGACCTTCGTACGGCGGGCCCGTACCCCCTTCACCGGGGGTGCGGGCCCGCCGTCGTTCCCCGATCGATACCCCCTGCCGGGGGAACGGGCGCACGGTCCGTCGTACGCTCGGCCGGTCCGCCCGCGCGTTCCCGGCCGAGGGAGCCCGCCGCCGTCCGACCGCCGGAGTGTGCCGTGCCCGCCCTTCGCCCCGCCGCCAAGGGAGCGGCCCTGCTGCTGCTCGCCGCCGGCCTCACCGCCTGCAGTGTGCTGGCCGTCTCCGGCGACCGCACCCCGATCAGCGACCGGCCCACCGTCCGGCCGCCCCGGCAGGTGCTGCTGTCCGCCTCGCAGCGGCTGGACGACGCCGGCGGGGCGCGGATCCAGGCGGTGGAGGAGGGCCCGGCGGGGCGGCGGAGCGCGAGCGGCACGGTGTCCTGGGGCGCCCACGACTCGGCCGAGCTGACCGTGACCGACGAGCTGGGCACCGGGCGGCTGCGGGGCCGGGACGGCGCCCTGGACCTCGGCTACACCGGCACGGCGCCCCGGACCGCGGACCGGGACCGGGCGGAGTCGCTGGACCCGCGCGCCGTCCCCGGCGGACAGACCGGCTGGTCCGGCGGCTGGATCACCGGCCTGCTCGCCAACCCGGGCGGGTCGGCGCGCCTGATGGCGCTGGCCGGCAAGCTCACGCCGCTGGGCGGCGAGGAGCTGAACGGCGGCACGGTCGCGCACTACCGGGGCGCCGCGCCGGTGGCGGACTACTTCGGCGCCGAGGAGGGGCTGAGCCCGGCCCGGCTGAACGAGAAGCTCGACTACTACGAGCGGCGCGGGGTCGCCGCCGTCGAGTACGACTTCTGGGTGGCGCCGGGGGACCGGCTGCTGCGGGTGCGGTCCACGGTCCGGGGAGCCTCCGGCGCCGTGGTGACCACCACGGACATCGCCGAGGGCGCCGAGCCGGCCGAGGGCGCCGCCACCGACGCGCCCACCGACGCGCCCGCCGCGGCGCCGACCCCCGCGGGCTGAACCGGCCGGCCCGGGACGGGCGGTGCGGCCGAGTGGCGGGGGGTGCCACGGAGCCGCGCGGGACCGGGTGGCAAGGTGGGCTGGAGCGGACGGGCCGGCCTGGGTGGCCGTCCGCCGAGGACGGATCCGACGGGGAGGCCTGGATGGCGGTGCGGCAGCGGCTGGCGGCGGTGGTCGCCGCCGCGGTGCTGGCGGGCGGCCTGAGCGGGTGCGGCGGGGCGGACGGCCCGGCCCCGGGCGGCTCGCCGAGCGCGTCCGGCGCCCCGACGCCGACGCCCAGCAGCGCCTCCCCGACCTGGCCGGCCAAGCCGACCGACCGCTCGCCGCACGGCGTGCTGCTCTCGGCCCAGCTGGCCATGCAGACCGCGCGCCGGGCCAAGGTGAGCTACCGGCTGGGCTCGGACGCCGGCTCCGGCCCGCTGTTCTGGCAGCCGAAGACCGCGCTCCAGGTCAAACGTTCCACCCCGGCGCCGGCCGAGCAGCTGATCGTCGTGGACACCGTCGCCTACGAGGGCGGGGACGCGGCCACCGCGGCCCGGCTGGGCGGGCGGCACTGGGAGCGGTTCGCCGGGGCACCGGGCCCGGACGGGCACCGGGAGATCCCGTACGCCGGGCTGATCGACCTGCTCAACCCGGTGGTGGCACTGGCCGCCGCGACCGCCGACGGCACCACCGCCCAGTACGTCGGCGAGGAGAAGTTCGAGGACTCCACGGTGGAGCACTACCGGGTGAGCACCGACGCGGCCCGCTACGCGGCGGCGCAGACCCAGCTGAGCCCGGCCCGCCGGGAGGGGCTGCGGACCGCGCTGGCGCCCGGCGGCTCGGCCTCGCTCACCCTGGACCTCTGGCTGAACGACAAGGACCAGCTGGTCCGGCTGCAGCGGACCGGGTCGGGCGACAGCGGCCGGCTGGACGACTCGGTGCTCTACACCGAGGCCGGCGGCCCGCTCTCGGCGCAGGCCCCGGCCGAGTCGGACACCGTGGACACCGGCACCCGCAGCACCCCGCCGACGGCCCGCTGAGCCCGTCCCGCGCCCGTCCCGCCGCCGTCGCCGGGGGCGATTTGCCCCGGACGGCGGCGTCCGGCTACTGTGGCGGAAGCCAAAGACCGCTGGTTGTCGCGCTGCCCCCGTCAGGGAGTGCGTGACCGAAGGATCCGCGCCTCGTGCGCGGGCAGCCCGCGCAGGATTGTTTGGAGCTTTGACCTCCGGGTCGCGTGCCTCGCACGTGGACCCGTCGAGTTCACCACGAGCCCCGTGCGCCTGCGCACCGGGGCTCATCTGCATTTTCCGCAGAGGTTCTCCTCCGTCCAGCGGTTCCGAGGCGCGAATGGTCGACTCTCGCGGTCGGCCTGATTTCGACATCACGGAAGGAGGCGTAAGCCTATGGCTAGGCCCGACAAGGCTGCTGCCGTCGCCGAGATCACGGAGCTTTTCCGTGGCTCGAACGCTGCGGTGCTGACCGAGTACCGCGGTCTGACGGTGAAGCAGGTCAAGACCCTGCGTCGCTCGCTGGGCGAGAACGCCCAGTACGCCGTGGTGAAGAACACGCTGACCAAGATCGCGGCCAACGAGGTCGGGATCACGGAGCTGGACGACCTGTTCGCCGGTCCGACGGCTGTCGCCTTCGTCACCGGTGACCCGGTGGAGTCGGCGAAGGCTCTGCGTGACTTCGCCAAGGAGAACCCTGCTCTCGTCATCAAGGGCGGTGTCCTTGACGGCAAGGCGCTGTCCGCCGACGAGATCAAGAAGCTCGCGGACCTCGAGTCCCGCGAGGTGCTGCTCGCCAAGCTGGCGGGTGCCATGAAGGGCAAGCAGTCGCAGGCTGCCGCGCTCTTCCAGGCCCTGCCCTCGAAGCTCGTCCGCACGGTCGAGGCCCTTCGGGAAAAGGTCGAGCAGGGCGGTGCCGGTACGCCGGCTCCCGCCGCCGAGGAGACCGCGGCCGAGTAATCGGCCGAGGCCCTGCCTCGCTGCGGGCCCGTACGCCCGCCAACCCGTACATCCGGCACCACCTGCCGATTTAGTGGAAGGACGCCAATCATGGCGAAGCTGACCCAGGACGAGCTGCTCGCGCAGTTCGAGGACCTGACCCTCATCGAGCTGGCCGCCTTCGTGAAGGCCTTCGAGGAGAAGTTCGACGTCACCGCCGCCGCTCCGGTCGCCGTTGCCGGCATCGCCGGCCCGGGCGCCGTGGCCGAGGCCGTTGAGGAGCAGGACGAGTTCGACGTCATCCTCGACGGTGCGGGCGACAAGAAGATCCAGGTCATCAAGGAGGTGCGCACCCTGACCTCCCTCGGCCTGAAGGAGGCCAAGGACCTCGTTGACACCGCTGGTGCCAAGGTCCTGGAGAAGGTTGCCAAGGACGTTGCCGAGAAGGCCAAGGCCGCTCTCGAGGGCGCCGGCGCCAAGGTCACCGTCAAGTGACTCGCCGCCCCCTCTGAGGGGGCAGTGGGCCGGGCCGATCACCCTTGCGGGTGGTCGGCCCGGCTTTTTGCGTTTCCGGCGCCGTTCGGCCGGCGCCACGCCGGTGCGAACGGTCGGCTTCGGGTCGCTGTCCGGCCGCCGCCCAGGTGGCCGCCGGGCCCGGGACGGCCGGTCGGCGGCCGCTTCCCGGGCGCTTCCCGGCCGCTCCTCGGCCGGCCCCCGGTCGGTCCGTGGCCGGACACACCGGTGTGGCCGATCGGGCACTCGGCACTGTCGGTGCGGACGGGTATGGTGATCGCTGTCATCGGCTACGGCCCCGACCACGGCTTCTGTAACGCCGGGGTGGCCCGGAGCGATGAAAGGGACGAGGCCCGCACCGGAGGCGGGCCCTTGACGAACCCGGCGGGCGCGCGCGATTCTCGTGGCGCGAGTCCGCCCCGGTTGGTCGACCGCCGGATGCATAACCGGCGGCTCCGGAGGGAAGTGACTCCACGTGAGTCGTGGGCCCGGACGAGTCCGGGTCGCTGCAGTACCCGGAGGGCGTCCGCGCCCGACGGCTACCGGGAGGAGTCTCCGATTCGGTCTCCGAATCAGAGCTGGACAGCAGTGTCGCCTTTGGCTACACTGTCCCTTTGCGCTGCCTGTTAGCTGCTCCGTGACTCGTCGCCCGGAGTTTGCGTTGCCCTGAAGGGGTCTGGCACCGCCTCCGTAAAGCGGCTCTGACCTGAGGTTTCGACCTCGGCGGAGGCCGGTGGCGCGGAGGTGGGACCGAGCCACTGAAGGCCCGGCCGGTACGCGCGTAGTGAGCTCCGAGCCCTCGGAAGGACCCCCCTCTTGGCCGCGCCGCGCAACGCCTCGAACAATTCCGCCGCATCCACCGCCCCGCTCCGCGTCTCGTTCGCGAAGATCAAGGAGCCCCTCGAGGTCCCTAACCTCCTGGCCCTGCAGACCGAGAGCTTTGACTGGCTGCTCGGTAACGCGGCCTGGAAGACCCGGGTCGAGCGGGCGCTGGACAACGGTCAGGACGTCCCCACGAAGTCCGGTCTGGAGGAGATCTTCGAGGAGATCTCGCCGATCGAGGACTTCAGCGGGTCGATGTCGCTGACCTTCCGCGACCACCGTTTCGAGCCGCCGAAGAACTCCATTGACGAGTGCAAGGACCGCGACTTCACGTTCGCGGCCCCGCTCTTCGTCACGGCCGAGTTCACCAACAACGAGACCGGTGAGATCAAGTCTCAGACGGTCTTCATGGGCGATTTCCCGCTCATGACCCACAAGGGCACGTTCGTGATCAACGGCACCGAGCGTGTCGTCGTGTCGCAGCTCGTCCGCTCGCCGGGCGTGTACTTCGACTCCACCCTGGACAAGGTGTCCGACAAGGACATCTACTCCTGCAAGGTCATCCCCTCGCGCGGGGCCTGGCTGGAGATGGAGATCGACAAGCGCGACATGGTCGGCGTTCGCATCGACCGCAAGCGCAAGCAGTCGGTCACCGTGCTGCTCAAGGCCCTCGGCTGGACCAACGAGATGATTCTCGAGGAGTTCGGCGAGTACGAGTCGATGCGCGCCACCCTGGAGAAGGACCACACCCAGGGCCAGGACGACGCGCTGCTCGACATCTACCGCAAGCTGCGTCCCGGGGAGCCGCCGACGCGCGAGGCCGCGCAGACGCTGCTGGAGAACCTGTACTTCAACCCGAAGCGCTACGACCTCGCCAAGGTCGGCCGCTACAAGGTGAACCGCAAGCTCGGCAACGCCGAGTCGCTGGACTCCGGTGTGCTCACCGAGCCCGACATCATCAACGCGATCAAGTACCTGGTCAAGCTGCACGCCGGCGAGGTCGACTGGCGTGACGAGACCGGCCGCGACATCGTGGTCGAGGTCGACGACATCGACCACTTCGGCAACCGCCGCCTGCGCAACGTGGGCGAGCTCATCCAGAACCAGGTCCGTACGGGTCTCGCCCGTATGGAGCGGGTCGTGCGCGAGCGCATGACCACCCAGGACGTCGAGGCGATCACGCCGCAGACCCTGATCAACATCCGGCCGGTCGTCGCCTCCATCAAGGAGTTCTTCGGCACCAGCCAGCTGTCGCAGTTCATGGACCAGACGAACCCGCTGTCGGGCCTGACCCACAAGCGTCGTCTGTCCGCGCTCGGCCCCGGTGGTCTGTCCCGTGAGCGGGCCGGCTTCGAGGTCCGTGACGTGCACCCCTCGCACTACGGCCGCATGTGTCCGATCGAGACCCCCGAAGGCCCGAACATCGGTCTGATCGGCTCGCTCGCCTCCTACGGCCGGGTCAACGCGTTCGGCTTCATCGAGACCCCGTACCGCAAGGTCATCGAGGGTGTCGTCACCGAGCAGGTCGACTACCTCACCGCCGACGAGGAGGACCGCTTCGTCATCGCGCAGGCCAACGCCCCGCTGACGGCGGAGCTGACCTTCGCGGAGCCGCGTGTCCTGGTCCGCCGCCGCGGCGGCGAGATCGACTACATCCCCGGCACCGAGATCGACTACATGGACGTCTCGCCGCGCCAGATGGTGTCGGTCGCGACCGCCATGATCCCGTTCCTCGAGCACGACGACGCCAACCGCGCGCTCATGGGCTCGAACATGATGCGCCAGGCGGTGCCGCTGCTGAAGAGCGAGGCTCCGCTGGTCGGTACCGGCATGGAGTACCGCTGCGCCGTCGACGCCGCGGACGTCATCACCGCCGAGAAGGCCGGTGTCGTCCAGGAGGTCTCGGCCGACTACGTCACCGTGGCGAACGACGACGGCACGTACACCACGTACCGCGCCGCCAAGTTCACCCGCTCCAACCAGGGCACCGCCTTCAACCAGAAGGTGCTCGTGGACGAGGGCGCCCGGGTCGAGTCCGGCCAGGTGCTCGCCGACGGTCCTTGCACCGACGAGGGCGAGATGGCCCTCGGCAAGAACCTGCTGGTGGCGTTCATGTCCTGGGAGGGTCACAACTACGAGGACGCGATCATCCTGTCGCAGCGCCTCGTGCAGGACGACGTCCTCTCCTCGATCCACATCGAGGAGCACGAGGTCGACGCCCGTGACACCAAGCTGGGCCCCGAGGAGATCACCCGGGACATCCCGAACGTCTCCGAGGAGGTCCTCGCCGACCTCGACGAGCGCGGCATCATCCGCATCGGCGCCGACGTCGTCACCGGCGACATCCTGGTCGGCAAGGTCACGCCCAAGGGCGAGACCGAGCTGACCCCGGAGGAGCGCCTGCTCCGCGCGATCTTCGGCGAGAAGGCCCGTGAGGTCCGCGACACCTCGCTGAAGGTGCCGCACGGTGAGTCCGGCAAGGTCATCGGCGTCCGCGTCTTCGACCGCGAAGAGGGCGACGAGCTGCCCCCGGGCGTCAACCAGCTGGTCCGCGTCTACGTGGCCCAGAAGCGCAAGATCACCAACGGTGACAAGCTCGCCGGCCGTCACGGCAACAAGGGCGTCATCTCGAAGATCCTTCCGGTCGAGGACATGCCGTTCCTGGAGGACGGCACCCCGGTCGACATCATCCTCAACCCGCTGGGTGTCCCGTCCCGAATGAACCCGGGACAGGTCCTGGAGATCCACCTCGGGTGGCTCGCCAAGCAGGGCTGGGACGTCTCCGGCCTCGCCGACGAGTGGGCCCAGCGCCTCCAGGCGATCGGCGCCGACCAGGTCGACGGTGGCACCAACCTCGCCACCCCGGTCTTCGACGGCGCCCGCGAGGACGAGATCACCGGCCTGCTGGACCACACCACCCTCACCCGTGACGGTGAGCGCCTGGTGAACTCCACCGGTAAGGCCCGGCTGTTCGACGGCCGCTCCGGCGAGCCGTTCCCGATGCCGGTCTCGGTCGGCTACATGTACATCCTCAAGCTGCACCACCTGGTCGACGACAAGCTGCACGCCCGTTCGACCGGTCCGTACTCGATGATCACCCAGCAGCCGCTCGGTGGTAAGGCGCAGTTCGGTGGTCAGCGCTTCGGTGAGATGGAGGTGTGGGCCCTTGAGGCGTACGGCGCGGCCTACGCGCTGCAGGAGCTCCTCACCATCAAGTCCGACGACGTCCTCGGCCGTGTGAAGGTCTACGAGGCCATCGTCAAGGGCGAGAACATCCCCGAGCCCGGCATTCCCGAGTCCTTCAAGGTGCTCATCAAGGAAATGCAGTCGCTCTGCCTCAACGTGGAGGTGCTGTCCTCGGACGGCCAGTCCATCGAGATGCGGGACTCCGACGAGGACGTGTTCCGCGCCGCCGAGGAGCTCGGCATCGACCTGTCCCGGCGCGAGCCGAGCAGCGTCGAAGAGGTCTGACGGAGGCCGGGCCGGCTGCTCACCGAGCAGCCGGCCCGCCCCCAGGCCCCCCTCAGACCACATGAACGACTCTCGACTTACGAAAGAGGGCTTGACGACCAGTGCTTGACGTCAACTTCTTCGACGAGCTCCGCATCGGCCTGGCCACCGCCGACGACATCCGCCAGTGGTCGCACGGCGAGGTCAAGAAGCCGGAGACCATCAACTACCGCACCCTGAAGCCCGAAAAGGACGGACTCTTCTGCGAGAAGATCTTCGGTCCGACCCGGGACTGGGAGTGCTACTGCGGCAAGTACAAGCGCGTCCGCTTCAAGGGCATCATCTGTGAGCGCTGCGGCGTCGAGGTGACCCGCGCCAAGGTGCGCCGTGAGCGGATGGGCCACATCGAGCTGGCCGCCCCGGTCACCCACATCTGGTACTTCAAGGGTGTGCCGTCCCGCCTCGGCTACCTGCTGGACCTGGCGCCGAAGGACCTCGAGAAGGTCATCTACTTCGCCGCCTACATGATCACCTGGGTGGACGACGAGCGCCGTCAGCGCGACCTGCCGTCCCTGGAGGCGCACGTCTCGGTCGAGCGTCAGCAGATCGAGAACCGTCGCGACTCCGACCTGGAGACGCGGGCCAAGAAGGCCGAGACCGACCTCGCCGAGCTGGAGGCCGAGGGCGCCAAGGCCGACGTGCGCCGCAAGGTGCGCGAGGGCGCCGAGCGCGAGATGAAGCAGCTGCGCGACCGCGCGCAGCGCGAGCTCGACCGCCTCGACGAGGTGTGGGCCCGCTTCAAGAACCTCAAGGTCCAGGACCTCGAGGGCGACGAGCTGCTCTACCGCGAGCTGCGCGACCGCTTCGGCACCTACTTCTCCGGCTCGATGGGCGCAGCGGCCCTCAAGGACCGCCTCGAGACCTTCGACCTGGCGGAGGAGTCCGAGCGCCTGCGCGAGATCATCCGCACCGGCAAGGGCCAGAAGAAGACCCGTGCGCTCAAGCGCCTCAAGGTCGTCTCCGCGTTCCTGCAGACCACCAACAAGCCCAACGGCATGGTGCTGGACTGCGTCCCGGTCATCCCGCCGGACCTGCGTCCGATGGTGCAGCTGGACGGTGGCCGCTTCGCGACCTCCGACCTGAACGACCTGTACCGCCGTGTCATCAACCGCAACAACCGCCTGAAGCGGCTTCTCGACCTCGGCGCGCCCGAGATCATCGTGAACAACGAGAAGCGCATGCTCCAGGAGGCCGTCGACGCGCTGTTCGACAACGGCCGTCGTGGCCGTCCGGTCACCGGTCCGGGCAACCGCCCGCTGAAGTCCCTCAGCGACATGCTGAAGGGCAAGCAGGGTCGTTTCCGTCAGAACCTGCTCGGCAAGCGAGTCGACTACTCGGCCCGTTCGGTCATCGTCGTCGGCCCGCAGCTCAAGCTGCACCAGTGCGGTCTGCCCAAGGCCATGGCGCTGGAGCTCTTCAAGCCGTTCGTGATGAAGCGCCTGGTGGACCTGAACCACGCGCAGAACATCAAGTCGGCCAAGCGCATGGTCGAGCGCGCCCGCCCGGTCGTGTGGGACGTCCTCGAAGAGGTCATCGCCGAGCACCCGGTCCTGCTGAACCGTGCGCCCACCCTGCACCGCCTCGGCATCCAGGCCTTCGAGCCGCAGCTGGTCGAGGGCAAGGCCATCCAGATCCACCCGCTCGTCTGTACCGCGTTCAACGCGGACTTCGACGGTGACCAGATGGCCGTCCACCTGCCGCTCTCCGCGGAGGCGCAGGCCGAGGCCCGCATCCTGATGCTGTCCTCGAACAACATCCTGAAGCCGGCCGACGGTCGCCCCGTCACCATGCCGACCCAGGACATGGTGCTCGGTCTGTTCTTCCTGACCTCGGACCGCGACAACGTGAAGGGCGCCGGCCGCACCTTCTCGTCGACCGCCGAGGCGATCATGGCCTTCGACGCCCGCGAGCTGGGTGTCCAGGCTCCGATCGAGCTGCGCCTGCCGATCGGCACCGTGCCGCCGCGCGGCTGGACCCCGCCGCTGGACGAGGACGGTCAGTCGTCCTGGTTCGAGGGCGAGTCCTTCCGCCTGAAGACGACCCTGGGCCGCGCGCTCTTCAACGAGCTGCTGCCCGAGGACTACCCGTTCGTCGACTACGAGGTGGGCAAGAAGCAGCTCTCCGCGATCGTCAACGACCTGGCGGAGCGCTACCCCAAGGTCACCGTCGCGGCGACCCTGGACAACCTGAAGGCGGCCGGCTTCCACTGGTCGACCCGTTCGGGTGTCACCGTCTCGATCTCCGACGTCGTCGTCCCGCCGAACAAGGGCCAGATCCTTGAGGGCTACGAGGCGCAGGCCGAGAAGATCCAGAAGCAGTACGAGCGCGGTCTGATCACCAACGACGAGCGCAAGCAGGAGCTCATCGGCATCTGGACCCGGGCGACCAACGAGGTCGCCGAGGCCATGAACGAGAACTTCCCGAAGACGAACCCCATCTTCATGATGGTCGACTCGGGTGCTCGTGGAAACATGATGCAGATGCGTCAGATCGCCGGTATGCGTGGTCTGGTGTCCAACGCGAAGAACGAGACCATCGCGCGACCCATCAAGGCGTCGTTCCGTGAGGGCCTCTCCGTGCTGGAGTACTTCATCTCCACCCACGGTGCCCGTAAGGGTCTCGCGGACACCGCCCTCCGTACCGCCGACTCCGGCTACCTCACCCGTCGTCTGGTCGACGTCTCCCAGGACGTCATCATTCGCGAGGAGGACTGCGGCACCGAGCGCGGCCTCAAGCTGGCGATCGGCACGGTCGAGAACGGCGTCCTGCGCAAGACGGACGACGTCGAGACCAGCGTCTACGCCCGCATGCTCGCCGAGGACATCACGGTGGACGGCAAGCTCCTTGCCACCGCCAACACCGACCTCGGTGACGTGCTGATCGACGAGCTGATCCGCCACGGCATCAGCGAGGTCAAGACCCGCTCGATCCTGACCTGTGAGTCGGCCGTCGGCACCTGTGCCTTCTGCTACGGCCGCTCGCTGGCCACCGGCAAGCTGGTCGACATCGGTGAGGCGGTCGGCATCATCGCCGCCCAGTCCATCGGTGAGCCCGGTACCCAGCTGACCATGCGTACCTTCCACACCGGTGGTGTGGCCGGTGACGACATCACGCAGGGTCTGCCCCGTGTCGTCGAGCTCTTCGAGGCCCGTACCCCCAAGGGTGTGGCCCCGATCTCGGAGGCCCAGGGCCGGGTCCGCATCGAGGACACCGAGAAGACCCGCAAGCTGGTCGTCACGCCGGACGACGGCACCGACGAGATCGCCTACCCGGTCTCGAAGCGTGTGAAGCTGCTCGTCAGCGAGGGCGAGGCGGTCGAGGTCGGCCAGAAGCTGACCATGGGTGCCACCAACCCGCACGACGTGCTGCGGATCATGGGCCAGCGTGCGGTCCAGATCCACCTGGTCGCCGAGGTCCAGAAGGTCTACAACTCGCAGGGTGTGTCGATCCACGACAAGCACATCGAGATCATCATCCGGCAGATGCTCCGCCGCGTGACGATCATCGAGTCGGGCGACGCCGAGCTGCTCCCGGGCGAGCTCGTCGAGCGCGGCCGCTTCGAGACCGAGAACCGTCGCGTGGTCTCCGAGGGCGGTCACCCCGCCTCCGGCCGTCCGCAGCTGATGGGTATCACCAAGGCCTCGCTGGCCACCGAGTCCTGGCTGTCGGCCGCCTCCTTCCAGGAGACGACCCGGGTCCTCACCGACGCGGCGATCCACGCCAAGTCGGACCCGCTGCTGGGCCTCAAGGAGAACGTCATCCTCGGTAAGCTCATCCCGGCCGGTACGGGTCTGCCCCGCTACCGCAACATCCGGGTCGAGCCGACCGAGGAGGCCAAGGCCGCGATGTACTCGGCCGTCGGCTACGACGACTACGACCTGTCGCCCTTCGGCGCCGGCTCCGGCCAGGCGGTCCCGCTGGACGACTACGACTACGGCCCGTACACCGGCTGAGTCGAAGGTTCCTGATCGCAGGGCGGTCACCCCGAACGGGGTGGCCGCCCTGCGGCGTTCCCGGGCTCCGTCGTGCGGGGGAGGGCGGGAGACCGCTCCGGCGGGGGAGGCGCCGCGGGGGCCTGGCGCGTCAGGCTCTGAACCGTCGGAACGAGGACGGGTGGAGGACGCGGGCATGGACGTGCGACGGGTGCTGGGGGCGGCGGCGATCACCGGGGCGGTGGCGCTGGGCTCGGTCGGCTGCTTCTGGGACGGGGAGGAGGGCAACGAGCGGCTGACGGTCTCCTACGGGGTGGCCGGGCCGGTGGACGAGCTGGTGGTGGACGGGGGGACCGGCGGCATCGAGGTCCGGGCCGGGGACACCCTGCGGGTGGTCGAGAAGCAGAACTTCCGCGGCGACCCGCCGGTGACCAGGCACTCGCTGGTGGACGGCACGCTCCGGCTGGCGTACGACTGCTCGGACTGCGGGGTCGGCTACGAGGTGACCGTCCCGGCCGGCACGGCGGTGCGGCTGAACAGCGGGACCGGCGGGATCCGGCTGCGCGGCCTGGCCGGGGAGGTGCAGGCCACGGCCGGTGTCGGCGGGGTCGAGGCGAGCGGTCTGACCTCGCCGCGGGTGCGGGTGACCGCGGACACCGGCGGGGTCGAGCTCTCCTTCGCCGCGAGCCCGACCTCGGTGGAGGCCAGGTCGGAGATCGGCGGGGTCCGGGTCTCGGTGCCCGGCGGGGAGCCGTACGCGGTGGACGCCGGGACCGAGGTCGGCGGGGTCGAGGTGACGGTGCCCCGGCAGGACGGCGCGTCCCGCCGCATCACGGCGCGGGCCGGGACCGGGGGCGTGGCGGTCACCGGTGGC